>JBLMYE010000345.1:0-3181 GCA_050258115.1 Deltaproteobacteria bacterium
GAATTCGGTGACCATAGGAACCCTGAGAACGTTGCAGCGAGCACCCGGCGGGCAATTGACACAACGCTTTATATTAGATAGCCCTAAATTAGCAATATCTAATCTATGGAGAGGCGATTGGCCCGGCACCCTGCCGCCGATGAACTGGGCAAGAACGCGGCGATGGTGGCAGATCTTCTGAGGATACTTGCCAACGAGCGGCGCCTGACAATTCTGTGCGCGCTGACGCGGAACAGGGAAATGAATGTCACGGCCCTCTCAGCAGCGGCCGGATTGTCCCAGTCGGCTCTGTCCCAGCATCTCGCGCAGATGCGAGAAGCGCGCATCGTGACCTACCGGCGCGACGGGCAGACGCTCTGGTATCGCATCGCCGATCCTCGCATCGCGACCCTGATGGCGAGCTTGGAAAGCCTCTTCTGCCGACCGCGCGCAGCCAGAGCCCGCAGCGGTTGATGCGAGGCAAGATCACGCTTTCGGCGAAGCGCTTCCTGCAAATGAAAAGGGCGCCGAGATTTCGGCGCCCTTGTACGGATCAGAATGCTTGCATGCCGGCTCAGGCCGCAGCGGCAGCCGTAAGCGGAACCTCAGAGATCGTCTTCAGAACCTGAGACGCGATCTGGTAGGGGTCGCCCTGAGAGTTCGGACGGCGGTCCTCCAGATAGCCTTTGTAGCCATTGTTGACGAACGAGTGCGGCACACGGATCGAAGCGCCGCGATCGGCAACGCCGTAGCTGAACTTGTTCCAAGGCGCCGTCTCGTGCTTACCGGTCAACCGCATGTGGTTGTCCGGACCGTAGACATCGATGTGATCCTTCCAGTTCTTGGCGAAGGCGGCCATGAGCTTCTCGAAATAATCCTTGCCGCCCACTTCGCGCATGAACTTCGTTGAAAAGTTGCAATGCATGCCCGAGCCGTTCCAGTCGGTATCGCCGAGCGGCTTGCAATGCCACTCGACGTCTACACCATGCTTCTCGCAGAGCCTTTCGAGCAGATAGCGCGCCATCCAGATTTCATCGGCAGCCCGCTTGGAGCCCTTGCCAAACACCTGGAATTCCCACTGACCCTTCGCGACTTCCGCGTTAATGCCTTCGTGGTTGATGCCGGCGGCCAGACAGATGTCGAGATGCTCTTCGACAATGGCGCGGGCCACGTCGCCGACATTCTTGTATCCGACCCCCGTGTAATAAGGCCCCTGCGGCGCGGGATATCCGTTCGTCGGAAAGCCGAGCGGCCGTCCGTCCTTGTAGAGGAAGTATTCCTGCTCGAAACCGAACCATGCATCGCTGTCGTCCAGAATGGTAGCGCGCTTGTTCGATGGATGAGGGGTCTTGGCGTCCGGCATCATGACCTCGCACAGCACGAGCACACCATTGCTGCGCACCGGATCGGGGAAATGGCGGACCGGTTTGAGAACACAGTCGGAGCTGTGACCCTCAGCCTGCTTCGTCGAGGAGCCATCGAAGCCCCAGAGGGGGAGCTGCTCGAAGTCCGGGAACGCGCTGAACTCGCGGATCATGGTCTTGCCGCGCAGGTTCGGCACCGGCGTATAGCCGTCGAGCCAGATGTACTCGAGCTTATACTTCGTCATAGAGGCTCTCTCCTAGGTTGGTGACATCGGCACCGCAACGGGCCATAGGGCCCCGAAGCGGGAAGACTGGGAATCGGCGCTCGCAGCACGCTCATGTGCCGACCAAACGTCGCATCGATCGACGGCCGAACCTCTCCGGCAACCGGCGGATGCCCGCTCTGGTCAGTTCCTTTCCACGCGCAGCGAAAGCCCGTTTGTTCATCACGACCCCTGACCGGACATCTCGTCCGCCCTTGGGGGCGCCCTTTAAAGCTTGGGTCCGCCGGCGGCTCGCTCTCGGCAAGCACTTGGAAGAGTCGACGGGCATGCCCCAGCGAACTGAAACTGCAGTTCGGATGCTACTCAGACAGGCAAGGCGGTGCATGCTCATAATTCAGGCAAATGCCGATATTTATTGGGCAAATGGGTGAAAACCCATGCAGAATGTGCTAGTTTTCATTCCCGGAACAATGCGCCGCACCGCTGCGTTCCCAGACGTGACCGAAGGAGCGAACGATGACCGAGAGTCTAAGTCGCCAGTCTGCAGAGATCATCCCCTTCCCTGCCGGTCGCCGCGCGGCCCGGGGCATGAACACGCGGACCCTGGAGGCCGAAGCCAGGCAGTATCCCTGTGCCGTCGACACGTCGGGCTGGTACCACGACGAGGCGATCGAAGAAGACGCCGCCCCTGACCTGGCGTCTCTGAAGCCCGCCTCATGACAACCGGCGCGCAGCAAGCCGGCCGATCCATCGCCGGCCGCGCCGATAGAGTCGGAGCGCCTAGCGTTTCCCGGCCCTATTTTCGCTCGATCTTTTGTCTTTCGCGATCAGGGCCGCCTTGGCGATGAGATGCGCCGAGACCGGCGCGGTGATGAACAGGAACAACAGCACGCTGATCTGCTTCAGGCTGATCTCGCCCGACACGCCATAGGTGGCCACGCTCGACGCAACCACGATCGCGCCGACACCAAGTGTGGTCGCCTTCGTCGGTCCGTGCAGGCGCGTAAAGATGTCCGGCAACCGCGTGAGACCGATGGAACCGAGCAGCACGAAGGCGCCACCGGTCACAATCAGGAACGAAGCAAGCACTTCGGCAGACATGAAACCACCCATCATTCAATGATGCTGCGGCCAATGAGGTATTTGCACAGCGCAACCGTGCCGACGAAGCCCATCATGGCGATGAGCAGCGCGGCCTCGAACGAATACACGCTCTCTGTCGCAAGACCCATCAGCACAACCAGCGCGATCGCATCAATGGCCAGCGTGTCGAGTGCCAGAATGCGATCCGGCATCGTCGGACCGCGCGCGAGGCGCCAGAGCGTGAGGAGAGTAGCGAGCCCCACAAGCACGAGGCTCACCGTCAGCGCCATCGTCAGCATCCGAAAATCTCCTTTAACGGCGCTTCGTATCGCATCTTGATTTCCGCGATCAGTAGGGATTGATCCGGCACATCGAGACCGTGGATGTGAATGACGCGCTTGTCCATGTCGATATCGATCGTGAGCGTTCCGGGTGTGAGCGTGATGATGCTGCCGAGGATCGTCGCGACATAGGGATCGCCGGTATCCAACGGCACGTCCACGAACTGCGACCGGATGGCGCCCACATCGC
>JBLMYE010000346.1:0-5665 GCA_050258115.1 Deltaproteobacteria bacterium
GCTTGGCGGCCGGTCCGGAAATGATCCGGCCGAACGGATCGAGCACGTTGATCTGGGCGAGGTCATGCCGGCGGCCGACCTCGAAGTCGTTGAAGTCGTGCGCGGGGGTGATCTTGACCGCGCCTGTGCCCTTCTCGGGATCGGAGTATTCGTCGGCAACGATCAGGATCTCGCGGCCGACGAGCGGCAGGCGCACCTTTTTGCCAACGATGTCCTTGTAGCGCGCGTCATCGGGATGCACCGCGACTCCCGTGTCGCCGAGCATCGTTTCGGGACGCGTGGTGGCGACGACGACGAAGCGCGTCGGATCCTCGGCGAGCGGGTAGCGGAAGTGATACATGTGGCCGCTCGGGTTCTTGTTCAGAACCTTTGCAAGCGCCTCCGCGTCGAACGGCTTCTCGGGATCGCCATCGCTCCAGGTGAACGACCCCTTGGCTTCCACCTGCACGACTTCCAGATCGGAGATCGCCGTCTGGAATTTCGGATCCCAATTGACGAGGCGCTTGTCCTTATAAATGAGGCCGGCGCGATAAAGCTCGACGAACACCTTCGCCACGGCCCTCGACAGGCCCTCGTCCATCGTAAATCGTTCGCGGCTCCAGTCGCAGGATGCGCCAAGGCGCTTCAACTGATTGACGATGGTGCCGCCGCTCTCGGCCTTCCAGCTCCAGACTTTCTCCAGGAACTTTTCGCGGCCGATCTCGCGCCGGCCGGGCTCCTGCCGCTCCATCATCCGTCGTTCGACGACCATCTGCGTGGCGATGCCTGCGTGGTCGGTTCCGGGCTGCCAGAGCACGTCCTTGCCGCGCATGCGCTCGAAGCGGCAAAGAATATCCTGCAAGGTGTTGTTGAGCGCGTGCCCCATGTGGAGCGACCCCGTCACGTTCGGCGGCGGGATTACGATCGAAAAAGGTTCGGCCCCCGCGCGGTCGGGGCGGCCCGCTTTGAACGCATCCGCCTTTTCCCAATCTTCGCGGATACGCGGCTCGATTGAGCCCGGCTGGTAGGTCTTCTCAAGCATTGTGCTGGGGTTCTTTTCGATCAGGCATGGCCGGAGGTCGTACGACCCCGCTTCCATGCCTGTCAACGTCCGCAGCCGCGGGGCCGCATCCGTCCGGGTTCGTTCCGGCTGTGGCCAGGCTGACGCGTCTCAGGGCGTCTTGCGGCCAAGCATGGCGTCGCGCTGAAGGGCCCGCTCCACGATCCGCGGCATGTTTTCGTCGATCCACTTCTCGAGCATCGGGCGGAGCATGTCGGCGACGACATCTTCCAGAGTGCGGCCGGCGGTCTGGGGACCGGGCTGGGTGTCACTGGCGATGGGCGCAACTGCCGGAAGCCCCGGCTGGGGACGGGCGGCCGGCTGTGGGGGAACCGTCGCTGGTTGAGCAACGCTATTGAGGCCTGCAACCAGATCATCCAGTGCGCGCGCGCTGGCCGCTGGAAGGTCGGCTGCCGGGGCAGGAACAATAAGCGGTTCAGAAGCCGATCCTGCCTCGCGCGATGCGGGCTCGGGCGCAGAAAGTTTCGGAGACACGGCTGCCGGAACCGGTGCAGCGGCAGGAGCGGGTGTTGCGGTCACAGGCGCGGCGACGGACGGGATGAACCCAGGACGCGGGGCAGCGGGGGCCGTCTGCTCCAGGGCCTTGGCGACGAGCGTTTCCGACGCGGGCGGGGGCGCGGCCACCGGCACCGGAAGTACGGGCTCAGGACGGGGCTCGCTCGGCGGATAGAAACCGCCCTTGCGGGGCGCGAACAAGCCCGTCGCGGCTGGCGGGCTGACAGCAGGGGAAGCGACGGGCGGCGCCGGCGCGGGATCGATTTTCAACGCTGGCGTGTCGAGTGATCTGGCGCCGTTGGCTGTGCCGCCGGGGTTGAGAAGATGAGCCCATTTTTCGCGCGCAGCCTCCACGGGGGAGAGGGCCGGGGCGGCGGATGCGGCCGGGTGCTTCGTTTCAGACGCAGGCGCGGATTTCTTGTCGATCAGGTCATCGAGTTCGTCGTCGATTGCCGCCGCGCGCGAGCGTGGCGGTTTGGGAAGGGGGGCTTCTTGTGTCTCGGTCGCAGCATCCGTGGCGGAACGAAAGGATGCAAGGCCGGTTGCCCGCAGATCTCCGGGCTTAGGCTGAGACGGCGCGGCCGCGACCGGCGCATCGTCCGTGAAGTTCTTGCGGATCGAAGCCAGAATTTCTTCGATCGACGCTTCCGGCGCACCGTCCGCCCTGCTCATTCGGACTCTTCCGTTCTCGAAGTTGAAACGCCAAGGCAGCCTGGGAGGCTCTACCGACGCCTTTTTAGCGGGATGGCTTGAAGCATGGAATTGCGGCGATCGGACGGCCCTGTGGATAGCCTCGTCCGCCGGTTTCGCCGCGAAGAGGCGTGCCTTGCTATTTCTTGGTCGATTTCACGCTTTCGGCAACCTCGATATGCAGCGCCTTCTCAACCATCCTCGGCATGTTCTCGGCGAGCCACTGCCGCAGCATGGGGCGCAGCAGATCGGCGGTAGAATCTTCGATCGGTGCGGGCGTCGAAATCCCGGCGGACCCGGTGTGCGGCTGCTGGACCGGGTGCGGGACCGGCGGCGGCACATGAAGTGACGGTTCCGGGCACGCGGCATCGACGGCCAGCGCCGGATATGAAGCAGCGATGGCAGCAGCCAGACTCGAGGGAGCGTCTGCGGGCATCCCTGCTTCGGCCGAAGATGGCCCGACGGCTTGCGGATCAGTTGCCGCCAGGAACGGCGCAACGTCGGCTTTGCGGTCCGCAGCCGCCAAGAGAGCGTCCGTGGCAGCGGCTTCGAACGGCGAAACTACGGGCTGGAGTTGCTCCATCGCTGCGGGGGAAGATCCCATGCCGCGGAACCGGGTATCCTTGAAGGCCGCCATCTGGCGCGGGACCTGCGGCGGGGACGGTGCGGCGCGTGCCGGGTCGGCGGCCGCCGGCGTCGTGAAACCATCGTCGGCGGATGCCGTCATGGCGGGCGCCGGTGGGGCGGGCGCCGGTGGGGCGGCTTCGGTCCGCGCTGGAGCGGTGGCGTACGGGTGAGACGAAGGGGCGTCGTCGACCCGGTGAGCGGTGGTGTCGTGGAAGGTCGAGAGCAGGAAATTGGGAGCGCCGTTCGTCTCAGCCGCCTCGGCGCGTTGAAGCTTCAAGGTGCTCAGAGGCTGGTCGAAGCGGTCGGCCGCATAGCCCGACCCGGATGATGCGGCCCGGATCGCTTCGCTCAACCGGCCGAACAAGGGGGCTGGCTTCTCCGACGTCGCGGCCGTCGGCGTCTTGAACATGGATGGAAGGTCGAAATCACTCGGATCGTCGAGAAGTCCATCGCCTCTGGGATGAACACGCGCCGGCGCCGGCGTCTGCAGATCAATCAGCGGATTGGCGCTGGTGGGTTCTTCGGCGATGATCCTGCGAACGGAGGCAAGAATTTCCTCGATACTCGCGTGGCCGTTCTTCTCCGACAGTTCCATTGCCCGTCTCCTCGCTGACGCACCCTACCCGAGACCCCCCGCAAAGGGCCCTGCGAAAAAGAGAAACGGTTCCTGAGACAGGTGTATTCGCGAGATATTTTCCCGCCCTCTCCCCAAGATCGTCTCGCCAAGCGCCAGTATCGCCTCATCGGCCTACCGGAGTTGTCCGCCCACCTCCGGAAACCCGGCGCTTCATGGTTTTTTCTAGGCTCCGGCGACGGCAAACGTGTGGCAAAGACGTCGCTTGGCAAGAAAAATTTGACCACGACTCAGAAATGCATGATGAGCCGCTCACCTGCAAGAGGAATTCCAACGTGTTCAGACTTTGTCGAAAAGTGAGGCTAAGCGCGACCGACGGTTAGGCGACCGCCGACGACGGCAGGTCCGCAGGGGCGACGGCAGCTATAGCGGCAAAATTGTGATTATTCCCGCGCTGGCGGCGAGCGTTATTTGAGGACGCTCGGATCGACGTCGAGACGTTCGCGACGGCCATCGTCATGTGTGATCGAGATGCCGAACCACTTGCGGTCGACCTCTTGAGCGTGCGCTTGCGGATCGTAAATTATATCGGTGACGCCAAGGCTCAGAGCGTCAAGACGACCGAGGGCCGCCTGCAGCCCGTACGCGGCGATGATCACATCGCGGCGCGTGGTCACGAGATTCACCTGCGAGTTTAACAGTTCCTGCTGCGCGTTCAGGACTTCAATCAGGGTGCGCTGCCCGACCCGCTCTTCCTCGCGAACACCGGTCAAGGCGATGGTATTGGCTTCCACGGCGGCCTTGGCGCTGTCGAGCTGTGCCTGGGCGCCGATGAGCTGGGACCACGCCGCGATTGCGTTTGCCTTTACTTCGATCGTCGTCTGCTCAACGTCTTGCAGTGTGGCCAGATGCACCTGTTTGGCCTGACGGACCTGCGCGTGAACGACACCGCCCCTTTCATAAATGGGCACCGTCACGACGCCGCGAACGGCAGCGGTCTGGCTCTCACCATCGACCAGCTGGTCGTCAAAGCGGTTATCGTAGTTCGCTTCGAGTGAAACCTGCGGCAGCAACTGCCCGCGGATCGCATCGACGTTGAAACGAGCCGCCTGCTCTGTATAAAGGGCCCCGACAATCCGGGGGTTTTCCTGGATGCTGATATCGACAGCCTCTTGCTGCGATTTCGGAAGCGTATCCCTTTTCAACGCAGGCTCGACCAGCCGATCCGCCGGCTGGCATACAGTTCGCTCGAACGCCGCGCGAGCGGTCTGCAAATCGGCGCGCGCCTGATCGACCAGGGCGACAGCGTCTGCGCGGCGAGCCTCGGACTGAGCGACGTCCGTTCGGGTCACTTCACCCACCGCAAACCTGTCGCGGGTGGCCTTCAGCTCCTCGGTCAGAACGTTGAGGTTATTCTCGTTGAGCTTCAAGATAGCCTGCTGGGCGACAACCTCCATGAACGTCCTCACCGCCTCAAACAGCTTCTCCTGTTCCACAGCGCGGAGAGTTTCACGGCCGGCGCGAACCCGTGACTGGGCTTCGTTCACAGCGTTGGTCACCTGAAAACCGCGGAAGATAGGCTGAGTCAAGGCGACGCCCCAGCCACGCGGGGTCTGATTTGAGGAGCCCCCAGGTGAGAGATCCTGGTTGCGCCTACCGACATCAGCCCCAGCCACGATATCCGGGCGGTATCCGGACTGCGCAATCGGGACATCTTCGTCAGTCGCACGTAGCCGGGCTCGCGCAGCGTCTATGGCCGGGCTGCACTGGTAAGTCGAGGCCAGCGCCTCATCCAAAGTAAGTGCGGAAGCCGAATGAGGGGCGAGCGCGATCAACAGGGCGGCAGCCGACACCGTCAGGCGCGATAGCGACTTCGTCCGGTGCCGAATGTCTGGCCTCGTCGGAGCGCTGATCAAATTGGTTCCCCCACACTATCCCGGATCGACGCGATAAAAGGCACGTCACCGGTAAATTAGCCCCGTCGCGCCCGGTGTGTCGTGATCCAAATCCAGAAGACTCCTACTGCGATTCGCGCGCAAATTACTCCTCCCGGGGTTGTATTCGGGGGCTTGCTCCATAGGGTGGATTGCATTGAACCCCGGCCGTTGCTGCAATCCCACACGACGGCTGACGTTCCGGGAGTAAGGGGAAGACCGGTCAGAAGACGAAGCGCTGCACGGGCGCAAGTCCCGGCAGAAAGGGTGCCATGGCATCGAAAC
>JBLMYE010000347.1:0-2829 GCA_050258115.1 Deltaproteobacteria bacterium
CCCAGAACCGCGACCCCGGCGCCACCGTTGAGCGCCTCGCGAAGCGCCGCCACGGTCGAGGCCTGGATCAACGGCGTATCTCCATAGAGAACGATGACGTCGCCGGAGTGGGCGTCCAGGCAAGCCCGCGCGGCGAGAACCGCATCGGCCGTCCCGGCCTGCGTCGTCTGCACGAAGACTTCGGCACGAGGCGCGAGACGGGCGGTCTCGGCCGCCACATCGTCCATGCCGGGCCCGATCACCACCGCAAGCTTCGCCCCATCGATGCTGCCGGCCAGCCGGAGAACGTGCCCGAGCATGGATAGTCCGGCGACTTCATGCAGCGCTTTCGGCCGCGCTGAATTCATGCGCGTGCCCTTGCCGGCGGCGAGTATCACGATCAGCGGCGCAGAGGTGGCCATGGTCTGGTCTTCGATCCCCGGTGAGCTTGTTGTCGAGGTATGCTCAGCGCTTCTGCCACACCGCACAAGGGTCTTCGGATCTGCGCCGGGCCTAACTTGGTCGGTAGCGCGGGCACGTGTCGGTGGAAAGGCGACCGTTTGCACGGGTGACCCTGCCCGGATTCGCGGTGGTGCGTCACGCGCGCGGCTGGCGGCGGCCGGTCCATGCCCGCCCCACCCGTTGCTTTCCGGCCGTCATCCACAGGGCCGCCGGGCCGCGCATCCCAGCCTCGTTGACCCTGCACCACGACTCGCAGCAGCAATCGGCAAAGTTGTTTTTTCTCAAGAGTTTCGGAGCTTTTGACGATGCACACGCCCTCTTTGCCGATCCCGCCGCCGCTGCCGCCGGGGGCCGCTCCCGGTGCCACGGGATTTACGCCTTCGCTGGATTCGGCGGAACGTTTCGATCCGCTCGCCCCGCCCGCTTTCGGTCGCGATTTCGAGATGGCTCCCGCCCGGGTTGCACCGCCGGCCGCCGCCAAGCCGCGGGGTCGCATTGCCGCCGGCACGGCCCTCTGGGGTGTCGCGGCCGCCACAGCCGTGGCCTACCTTTCGGTCGTCCTGTTCCGGCCCGATCTCGTCGCTCGCATCGATCAGAACGGTCCGGCGGTGGCCGAGATCGAGGCTCTGCGAGGCGAGATGGATACCTTGCGCCGGGACATGAGCGAAATCCGCTCGTCTCTGATGGAGACGGCGTCCCAGCAGAAAGTTCTCTTTGAAAAGGTCGCGGATCTGAATTCTGCCGCAACGGTGCCGGCGGCGCAGACCGACACGCCGCCCGCGGCAGTCCGGCTCGATGGAACGGAAGCCGCCGGCGCTCTGGCGCCGCGCGCCGAGACCGCTCCGCAAGGCCCGGCCGCCAAAGTGGCCGAGGCCAAAGTTCTGAACGCGAAAACGGCCCTGGAGACGGGCAGTGTCAAGCCCGTGCCGCCGACCGCACCCGCAACGGCGGCCAAGACGGCTGCTGCGGCGGCCGAACCGCCGCCCTTCGAAGCCCCCGTCGTGACAACCGGCGCCAAGCCCGTCGGCGTTCAGATCGCGTCGGGGAACTCACTCGACAGTCTGCGGCTTAGCTGGAACCTGCTTTCGGAAACGCACGCGGACAAGCTGAAGAGCCTGGAACCGCGCTACTCGCTTTCGGTCGACAACGGCGCCATCGTCTACAATCTGCTCGCCGGTCCGGTGAAATCGGAAGCCGACGCGAAGAAGATGTGCAAGGCGCTGGCCGCAAAAGCCGTGCCCTGCAAGGTCGTCGGGGAGTTCGGTGGCGCCTCGCTCTGACGGGCGCAGGCCCTATCTTTTCGAAGCCGCGCGGACGCTTCCGCGCGGCTTCTTCTTTTATGGCTGCTCGACTGGGCTCGCCAGCCACGCCTTGCGCTTCAGCCAGCGCCGCTCGATCTCGCGCGCGATGATGCCGGTGGCATCGATCGGCGGGTAGGTCCACGCCGGCAGACGATCGGGCGCGTCGGGCAGACGGCGCGTCGCGTGAAGGTCCTCGAGCTTTGCGTGGAAGCGGTGGAACTTGGCCTTGCCGCCCGAGGGATGGAACACGTACACCGGCCTGCCGGTAGCGCAGCATTCGCCGGTCATGTTCACGCTGTCGGCCGTTACGACGAACGCGTCTGCGTGAGCGAGAAACGCCGGGTAGGGATTGTCGCCCGTCCCGTTCCAGAGGATACGCGGCGCGGTCGCGGTTGCCGCTTCGGTCACCTGCAGGAGACCGGGATGGGTACGCCGCGACGGCGTGATCATGAAGGAAGCGCCGAGGTTTGCGAGAGCCTGAAGGCTCGCGCTGAACCGGGAATCATCGGCGGCACTGAATTCATAAGAACCGTTCTTACCGCCGAGCAGGACCGCGATGCGCGGCTGAGGCAGGTCCGCGATCGCCTGCGGCAGGCTCGCGCGCAGGGTCCTTATGCGCTCCGGCGAAAAGCCGTGCGGCGAGGTGGGCGTGGTGAAGACATTGGCCCCGCGAAGCCGGTCGTGTTCCGGGACCCAGATGAAGTCGGCCGTGCGCGCGCCCGTTTGTGGATCGAGCAGGACCACCGTGTAGAGAGAGGGGCCCAACCGGCGGCGCAGTTCGCGCAGATAGGGAATGGCGGCGCGACCGGTCGCTATGGCAAGGACCGGCCAGGGCGGGCAGAAGCCCGATCCCGGCTCGCCGAAGCGCTGGCGCCTGGGCACCCGGCCCCAAGGCGAGGTCAGTTTCTTCATGCCCGTCAGGGATACGCGCTTCATCTCGTAGTCGACGCCCAGCGCGTCCGCGAGGCCGCGCGTCTGGGTGTCCATTCCGGCCTTGGCTTCGCTGATGATCCAGCAGCGGGCGCCCGCCAGAGGCCGCCGGATTTCCTGTTCAGGCTCGTTTTGTCGAAAAGACGTCATGCGGCTG
>JBLMYE010000348.1:0-2629 GCA_050258115.1 Deltaproteobacteria bacterium
CCTGCCAAACCCGGTTGGGAGAATCCGCTGTGGGAGTGCCGATGCCGCTGCGCTCGATTGCGTCCTTGCAGATGCGTCTGATCCCGGCAAACATCGACCGCTTCATGTTGCAGCCGACGACGACGATCCTGGCGAATGCGGCCGGGAGGGATATCGGTGCGGTTCATCGTGACGTCGAAAGAGCCATCGCGGAGATTTCGCCCCGGCTCAAGCCCGGCAACAGGATCGAGGTCGCTGGTCAGGCTCAATCGATGACACAGGCCTACAGCGAGATGCTGGGCGGAATTGCCCTCGCGGCCGTGCTCGTCTACCTCATCATGGTGGTGAATTTTCAATCCTGGCTGCTGCCTTTGATCGCTATGGGAACACAACCAGTTGCGATCGCCGGCGCGCTGTTTGCCCTCTGGCTGACCGGCACGCCGCTGTCGGTTCCGGCTCTCACGGGTATCATCATGGTTATCGGCGTGTCGTCCGCCAATAGCGTGCTGGTGACGAGTTTTGCGCGAGACCGGTTCGCTGCCGGCCGTGATGCGGCGTCGGCGGCAATCGAGGCTGCCGAGACGCGACTGCGCCCTGTTTTGATGACGGCTAGCGCCATGATCATAGGCATTGTACCGCTGGCGTTGGGGCTTGGAGACGGAGGCGAACAGAACGCACCACTCGGGCGCGCGGTGATTGGCGGACTTGTGTTCGGCACTGCGGCGACTTTGACTTTCGTTCCTGTGTTGTTTGCGCTGCTCGTCAAAAGGCAAGCGACGCCGGGTGGCCATGATTGGCGTAGTAAAGCCGCCCCCGAGGCGGCGGATCGCCCGGCAGCGGTGGTGCAGTGACGATGGCCAATATGTTCATAAGAGCTCTTGCATTGGCCGGCGTGGCACTTGGCGCGGTGCTCCTCGACAGGCATTTCGATCTGGCCACCCGCGCTGAGGAGATGGGCCGCTCCCTTCTGCCCGGATCGCTCGCGACCGCCAATGACGTCAAGCCCGCGGCGGCTCAGCTGCGCACCGTCCGCATCGTGAAGCCCAAGGCGGGCCGCGACCGGATAGAGGTTACATTGCCCGGCCGCACTGCCCCCGTGGAGCAGGCGCGTTTGTCCGGACGGGCGACGGGCATCGTCTCGGAACGGCGCGGGGAGATCGGCGACCGGGTCCGCGCGGGGGACGTCCTTGTGGTGATCGACGCTCCGGAAATCAACCAGCAACTTGATCGCGCGCGGGCAGCCGTGGAGCAGGTGCGCGCACGCCTGACGCTTGCCGAGGTTACGCTTGAACGTGCTCAGGAACTCGTGCCGAAAAAGTTTCTGCCCGAGCAGGCGCGCGACGATCGTGCGGCCAATGTTTCCATCGCCAAGGCCGATCTGGCGGCAGCGCTTGCCGAGGTGCGCCGGCTTGAAGAGATTCATGGATTTCAGACGGTGCGGGCGCCGTTCGATGGTGTGATCATCGAACGTCAGGTCGAACGCGGCGACCGGGTGACCGGTGATTTCGGGGCGACGGGGTCCTACTTCTACAATGTCGCCCGTCTGGAGCAGCTGCGGCTTGAGGTCGATGTGCCGCAATCTTTTGCATTGTCGGTGAAGCCGGGTACATCCGCGAAAATTACGTTTGCCGAGGTTCCCGGACGCGCCTTCGATGCCAAAGTGGTGCGGACATCGCAGAGTATCGATCAGGCCTCGGGTACGATGCGCGCCGAACTTGTGATGGATAATCCCAACTTTCTTCTTCCTGCCGGCCTCATGGGACAGGTTGTGCTGGAAATTGGACGGGATACGCCGTGTGTGCTCGTCCCCGGCAATGCCCTCCTGGTACGTCAGGGGCAGCAATATGCGGCTGTGGTGGATCAGGACGATAAAATACAGTTCGTCAGGGTATTGTTATCGCGCGACCTCGGTAACGAGGCAGAGATCTGTGCTGGTCTAACGGCGGGGGATCGCGTGGTCCTATCGCCCAATGCTCTGCTCAAGTCAGGGGACAAAGTTGAAGTGGCGAAGCCCGTGAGCTGACCATGAAGCACGCGACACCATAATTTTGCGGTGATGCAAGTTGCCGGTTTCAGAAATCGTCCCATGTCTCCTTGTCGGTGCGGTTCTGGCCGTTTGCCGCCCGCAGGTTGGCGACACGGTCCGATTGGGCCGGCGCCGGTTGCGAGGTCTTTCCGAACGCGTGGGGCGCAACCTTCTTTAGCTCAGCCCGGAGCGAAAACCCGGTGTCGTTGCTTAGGCGGAACTGCCCGATCAGTTCGGACAGGCGTTCGCTTTCGATCGCAAGCGTGCGACCGGCGGCTGAAGCCTCCTCGGCCATGGCGGCGTTCTGCTGGGTGGCCTTATCGACTTCGCCCAGTGCAACATTGATCTGCTGAATGCTGTCGGCCTCTTCGCGGGCGGTCGCCGCGATCCTGGAAACGGTCCCGCTGATTTCGTTGATCTGTTCGACGATTCGCATCAGGGCGGAACCCGCTTCACTGACCAATCGCACGCCACCGGCGACCTCGTCCGAAGACGTACCGACCAATGTCTTGATCTGTTTAGCGGCATCAGCCGCGCGTTGTGCAAGGGCACGCACCTCGGCTGCGACGACTGCGAAGCCCCGTCACGACGAACGTTTCCGTCTCCGGTGCGACCACCACCGTA
>JBLMYE010000349.1:0-2566 GCA_050258115.1 Deltaproteobacteria bacterium
GCGTGCCGCCGCGAAGCGGCACGGGTCCGGCAAGGTCGTGCTCGAGGATGCCGAGCGCCAGCAACTCACCTACAGGAAACTTATCCTCGCCAGTCTGGTGCTCGGCCGCCGGCTGAGGCGCGAGAGCGCGCCCGGTCAGACCATCGCGCTGCTGCTCCCCAACGTGAACGCCCTCGTCGTCGCTCTCTTCGGATTGAACGCGTTCGGACGCTCGGTCGCCTTGCTGAATTTCACCGCCGGAAACCGCAACATTCAGTCGGCCGTCCGGACAGGGCCCCTGCCCGTCGTCGTAACCTCCCGCCGCTTCATCGATACCGCGAAGCTCCACGACTTGATCGACGCCATTGGCAACACCGAATGGACGCCCGGCCACAAGCCGCGTGTCCTTTATCTCGAAGACCTGCGCAAAGACATCGGCGCCTGGGACAAGGCGGTCGGCGTTGCGGCATCCGTTCTGCCTATGCTCGCCGGCACGAATCCTGGCGCTGCCGGCGATACGGCCGTCGTCCTGTTCACATCGGGTACCGAGGGGGCGCCGAAGGGTGTGGCCCTGACGAACACTAATCTCGTTGCCAATGCGCTTCAGATCTTCACGCATGCCGAAGGCGTTCTCTCCGCCGCAGACACGGCCATGAACCCGTTGCCCATGTTTCATTCGTTCGGCCTGACTGCGGGGACCCTCATGCCTCTTCTGAACGGCATGAAGACGGTGCTCTATCCAAGCCCACTACATTACAAGCAGGTACCAAGGTTCATTAGGGAAACTAGGCCGACGCTGCTGCTCTCAACCGACACGTTCCTGCAAGGCTATGCCCGGGCGGCAGATGAGGGCGACACCGACAGCCTTCGCTTCGTCGTCGCGGGGGCCGAGCGCGTGAAGGACTCGACCCGCACACTCTGGCGCCGCACGGGCACTGAGATCCTGGAGGGCTATGGAGCAACGGAATGCTCGCCGGTGATTTCCTGCAACCTGCCGACCGCGCAGCGCAGTGGCAGTGTCGGGCCACTCCTGCCCGGCATCGAGACGCGACTGGTCCCCGTCGAAGGCATCGTGGAGGGCGGCCGCTTGCAGGTGCGCGGCCCGAACGTCATGGCCGGTTACATTCTGCCGGACGCTCCCGGTGTCATCGTCCCACCGCCCGATGGCTGGCACGATACGGGCGATATCGTCACGATCGAGCAAGGCTTCATCTATATTCGCGGCCGCGCCAAACGCTTTGCCAAGATCGGCGGCGAGATGATCTCTCTGGCCGCCGTCGAGGCGCTGGCGTCCGGCTTGTGGCCCGACAATACGCATGTCTGCGTTTCGCTGCCCGATCCGCGGAGGGGCGAAAGCCTCATTCTCGTGACCGACAACCCTGAGGCGGAGAAATCTGCCCTTGCCGACTACGCCCGCGAGCAGGGCCTCGCGGAGCTCTGGGTTCCCAAGGCCATCCTGGTGACACAACAAATGCCCGTTTTGGGTTCCGGGAAAATCGACTATGCAGCGACGCTCGAAATGGCGCGAGAAGCAAGGCCGCTCCTCTGAGCATCCGCAGATTACCGGAGCCCAATGACCGACACGGCCGCAATTCACTCACTCGCCAGCCGGGTTCGCGATGGGCTCACCCGCGCCGTTCTTGCACCGGTGCGCGCCTTCCGCTTGCAATATCTGCCCCTTCTGATGATTTATTTCGCCTACGGCGCACTCGGCATCATCGCGGTTGCAGACAGCTTCTGGGTCAAAAAGGAACTGACGCTCTCGCCCGCCGCCCTCGCGCATCTCGGCGTTTGGCTGACGCTCCCTTGGGCCGTCAAAATGGTCTTCGGCGAGCTTGTCGACACGGTTCCGATACTCGGGTCGCGGCGCCGCGGTTACGTCTTTCTCGGCGCAACTCTGATTGCAACGGGCCTCATCGTGCTAGCGGGCGCCGCGGGCGGGTGGATCACATTCGCGCGTCCCGAACAGCTCTACATCGTCGCCCAGATCGTCACCGTCATCGGCGTGGTTCTGCAGGACGTCGTCGCCGACGCGATGAGCACCGAAGTGGTCCCGCGCACCGGAACGGACGGGGCTCCGCGCACTCAAGAAGAGATCGACCGCGATCTCGGCATGGTGCAGATCCTGGGACGGCTTGCATTGTCCATGGGCGCCCTGTCGGTGGCGGGACTTGCAGGCTATCTCGCAAACCGTCTGCCCTATGAGACAGTTTTTCTCATCGGCCTCGCTATTCCCCTGATCTCCGCCAGCGGCGCTCTCCTCGTCAAATTGGAAAGCAGTGAGAGCCGCCCAACCGATTGGCGCATCCTCGGAGGCGGATTGGCCTTCGGCGCGATGACCGTGCTGATCGGCTACCTGGAAGTTCCCTATGCTCAGGAGATCACCTTTTTCCTGTCACTCACCGTCATCGTGACGATGCTTGGCCATGTGACGAGCGATGTTGATCACAACACGCGCCTGAAGATCCTTTACGCTGCCCTCATCATCTTCTTCTTTCGGGCGACCCCTGGCGTCGGCGAGGGTTACCGCTGGTTCACGATCGACGTTCTTGGTTTCGACGAGGCGTTCTATGGCGTGCTCGGTCAG
>JBLMYE010000350.1:0-3859 GCA_050258115.1 Deltaproteobacteria bacterium
TTGAGGTTCAGGCCCCAGTCGGCAATGGGTCCGAGTTTCATGGTCAGGCCGAAGAAGGGCAGCATGGCGTTGACTGCGAGCTTTTCTTCGCCTGCGGCCGTCTTGACGATTACGCCGTCAAGCATGCCGCCTTCGCCCTCAAGGCCGGTGACCTGGCCGATCAGCAGACGCACCTGGCCTTCCCCGACGAGGCGGCGCATTTCGTTGACGGAATGGGGCGCGCCGCGGAACTCGTCCCGGCGGTGCAGCAAGGTCAGGCTGCGGGCGACCGGTTGAAGGTTCAGCGTCCAATCGAGAGCACTGTCGCCGCCGCCGACAATCAGCACATCCTTGCCGCGAAAATCCTCGATCCGGCGGACGGAGTAGAACACGGATGTGCCTTCGTAGGCTTCGATGCCGTCGAGCGGCGGCCGCTTGGGCGTGAATGACCCGCCGCCGGCGGCGATGACGACCACTTTGGCGAGAAACCGCTTGCCGGTATCCGTCGTCAGGAGAAAGCGGGAATCCGGCTGACGTTCCAACGCGTCGATGCGCTCGCCGAGATGGAAGACGGGATTGAACGGCCTGATCTGCTCCAGAAGACGGTCCGTCAATTCCTGCCCCGTCACAACGGGAAGGGCCGGGACGTCATAGATCGGTTTTTCGGGATAGAGCTCTGAACATTGGCCGCCCGGTTTTCCGAGAATGTCGACGACGTGGCATTTGAGGTCGAGAAGTCCCAGTTCGAACACCGCGAACAGACCGCACGGCCCTGCGCCGATGATGACGACATCGGTTTCGACGGGGCCTGATCCTTCGGTGCGGTCCACCGCGGTCATTCTCATTCACCTCGCCGGTGTTGGAGGTCAGAATTGCTTGGCCGGAACACGCAGGACGAGGCCGTCCAGCTGCGAGCTGACCTTGATCTGGCAGCTGAGGCGACTCTCCTCGCGAACGTCGAAGGCGAAGTCGAGCATGTCCTCTTCCATGTCGGAGGGTGCGCCGGTCTTTTCACGCCAGGCCTGATCCACGTAGACGTGGCAGGTGGCGCAGGCACAGGCGCCGCCGCATTCGGCTTCGATGCCCGGCACATCGGCCATCTTGGCCGCTTCCATGACCGTGAGACCTTCTTCGGCTGTCACGGTCTGAGACGTGCCGTCGGGCTGAATGAACGTAATCTGGACCATTTCGCCTCTATGGATGGGGCCGTTCAGCGCCTTGATGGCAGATCGGCAGCGCTCATGAGCGGGTGATACAGGCCATCGCCATAGACGCCGCCGCCACTGAATTCAAGGCTCAGAATTCGAGGCTGACCAAAGCCGGTCGGCCTGTGCCTTCTCAGGCTTGCGCGACCGCCGTGCGGATGTACGAAATAGCGTCCGAGATCGCCAGATCACAGGCCGCCATCGCCTCGGCCTTGGCCACCGGATCATCGAGCACGTGAGCGGTCTGCTCGGCCGCGGCCGCTGCCGACGCGACGCGCCAGGCCCCGACCGCGCGCGCCGATCCTTTCAGCGTGTGCGCCGCGATCCACCACTCCCGATCCGTGCGGGCCGCACGGAGAGCACCGATCGCGCCCGGCAGATCGCCGGCGAAAAGTTGAAGGACCTCCGACTCGAGTTGCTTATCCCCCATCGTGTACCGCCGCAAGTGGTCGTGATCGATCGCGCATGACGACACACGATCGCGATCGAGGCCGGATACGGCTTCGCTCCTCAGTATCTCGCCAATATCCAGCATCATCTGCACGTCCTGCCTCTCGCCAGTCGACCGCATGATTGGAGAGTGAGGCCGAAGTTCTTAAGCGGCTGTAAAGGGTTGTGACTGCGTGCTCAGATAGTAAACAAAGAGTTTCCGCCGCTATGCTGAAAGGGAACCTCTTTTTAAGGCCGCAATTGCGGATTAGCCGTTTTTGCCGGGGGCATGATCGGCCGCATGGCTATTGATGTGCGCGACGGCCGATTCTGATTTGAGGACCCCACGTGGATTGGCTATCAGTGTTGCTCGGGGGACGCGCCGGAGGGCGTTGGGGGGCGGTTTCAAACGATGTCGCAGGACAACACAGCATCGCGGGTGCCGCCCGAGCTGCCTCTGCCGCCACCGCTCGCCGACGCGCAGGCGACGGCCGCATCGAGCGAGCCCAGCCCTGTGCCGTCCTTGCCGCCGCCTCTGCCGCCGAGTGAAGGCAAGACCCGGAAGTCGAAGCCGGCGGCCACCGCCTCACCCCGCCCAGCGGCCGCGGCCACAGAAGCCGACGAGCAGAGCCCGCGCCGTGCCGCACGCCGCCGGCCGGCCGGTCCTCCGCGAGGCCAGATACCGGCGAACGACGACGTGCCGTCGATCGGCGGGCTGATCTATGCCCTGGATCAGAAGCCCGACAGCAAGCCCTTCCGATATGCCATGATCGCCAGCGGCGTATGGGCTGCCATCACGGCCGTGTTCGGCTGGATGATCTTTTCTGCGAAGGTTTCCGAAGGACTGGGTTTCGGAGCCATTCTGTCGGAGCCTGCGACGTTTCTTTTCTTCGCGGCGTTGGTGGTCCCGATCGCCGTCATGTGGTTTCTGGCGCTTCTGGCCTGGCGCGCGGAGGAACTGCGTCTGCGCTCGTCGACCATGACGGAAGTCGCGATCCGTCTGGCGGAACCCGACCGCATGGCCGAGCAATCCATCGCGTCACTCGGCCAGGCGGTACGGCGGCAGGTTTCGTTTATGAACGATGCCGTGTCGCGCGCCCTCGGCCGCGCCGGCGAATTGGAAGCCCTGGTGCACAACGAGGTGGCTGCGCTCGAACGCTCCTATGAAGAGAACGAGCGCAAGATCCGCGGTCTCATTCAGGAGTTGTCGGGAGAACGCAGCGCGCTTCTGGGAACGTCCGAGCGGGTAACCGATACGCTGCGGTCGCTCGGCACAGAAATTCCCCAGCTCATCGATCGTCTGTCCAATCAGCAGATCAAGCTCGCGACGATCATCCAGAGTGCGGGAGAAAACCTCACCGCTCTGGAGAGCGCGGTCGGGAGCAGTGCGGATCGCCTGGAGACGACGCTCGGCCAGCGCACCGAGGAAATGCATACGGTGCTCGTCGGCTACACGTCTGCGCTGGCTGACGCGCTGAGCGCCCGCACCGAGACCATCCAGAACGCGTTCCACGACTATCTGGAAAACCTCAATACCTCGCTCGACGGCCGGACGCAGAACCTCCAGGCCGTGTTCGAGGAGTATGCGCGCGCCCTCGACAGTTCCCTCGCCAACCGGGCCGAGATCCTCGATGCCCAGCTCATCGAACGGACGCGCGCGCTCGACAACGCCTTCAGCGAGCGTCTCATGCTGTTCGACCAGTCGATCCAGCGTTCGACGCAAGCGATCGACCACGCCGTCTCGGAGCGTTCGCACGCCCTCACGTCGGCGCTGGAAAACCATGCGCGCGTCTTCAGCGAGACCATCCAGCGGCAGACCACCGATCTCGACGAGCAGCTCGTCGCCGGGATCAGCGCGGTGCGGCGTTCCTCCGAAAACATTACGCGGCAGTCGCTCAAGGCCATCGAAGGCCTCGCGAGCCAGTCGGAAATGCTGCGCAACGTTTCGGAAAACCTTCTCGGCCAGATCAATTCTGTCACCAACAGGTTCGAGAACCAGGGCCAGACGATCATGCGCGCGGCCAATGCCCTGGAGGCCGTCAATTTCAAGATCGACAACACCCTGCAGGCGCGGCACGCGGCTCTTTCGGAAACGCTCGACAGTCTCTCCGGCAAGGCGGAGGAGTTCGGGCGCTTCGTCGAGGGCTACTCCTCGACCATCGAGGGGTCCTTGTCGGAGGCTGAACTGCGGGCCCGCGCGGCCGCGGAAGAGATCCGTCTGCAGGCAGAAGCGACGCGGCGCAACG
>JBLMYE010000351.1:0-4055 GCA_050258115.1 Deltaproteobacteria bacterium
TCTCCGTTTCCGACGAGCTGTTCGTCATACGGCACCGCAGCGATAGTCCATCCGCGCGCCACGCCGCGTCTTGGATGGCGGAACGGCCGGCGGATCGGCCCCGAAAATCTCTGTCTAGCGGTCCAATCTGCGGAACTCGACACGGCGATTGATCGCCCGGCCGGCAATGGTCGAGTTGTCGGCCTTGGGCTTGGACATGCCGTGCCCAACCGACTGCAAACGACTTGCCGCAACGCCATTGCTGATCAGCGCCTCCTTCACCGAAGCCGCCCGCCGTTCGGAGAGACGCAAGTTGTATTCGGCTCCACCGATGGAATCCGTATGCCCCGCAATCAAGATGGTCCAGTTTGGATTTTGCTGCAGCATGACGGCGATCTCACGCACGAGCTGAGCTGTCTCAGGGCGAAGCGTTGCACTGTCGAAATCGAAGAGCAGACCATAAACGTCGTAGGTGCCCAGCGTATCGAGTGCCTGTCTCATCTCCGCCTGGAGGCCGGAACCAGCAACGACCCGTGTGACACGATTGGTCCGGGGCCTCTGCTCCCAGCTGAAGTTGAGCGTCGACTCGATGAGAATTGGATTGTTGACGTCGTTGGCAACCACAAACTGCCCCGTTCCGGTTCGGTTTCCCGTTCCGCAATTGACCCGCGCCTGGACGGTCGGCACGTCGAGGATCCGGTCTTCGATGATCAACGGAACACGCAAATCCACGGCGGTCGTTACCAGATTGCATTCGATGCGATCGAGGTTCTCGGAATGAATGAGAGTGAGAGCCGCACGGCCATTTGACCTCAGCTCCTGCAAAACATCAGAGGAAAGTCCAAGAGATGTCGAACCTGGAATGACGGTAGGCATCCTCGCAGAATAGCCGAGCACATAAGTGCGGGCTGATCGTCGGTCTCGGACCAGAATATCACGCCGGGCAAACAGTCCGCGGGTGCTGCTGTACTGAATGCTCACGGCCTCAGGCGTGACGGCGGTCACCTCGGTTCTTGCATCGGCGTCGCGGCCGAACTCATTGGTAAAGGTTGTGGTGATCACCTTGCCGGGGTGCAGAACGAACGGCCCCGCGCTCTGCTGTGCAATCGCTCTCGGGGGAGCGAGCGCCAATAAGGCCGCGGAAACCGATAAAATACGCCAGCGAATAGAGAACATGACTTCGTTCTTCCCGCTCTTTGCCAGGCATTCATACGCCCGCAGTCCCACCCACACGCTCGGCCAGGGCGCAGCCCACGCCTGACGCAACCTAGCTCTGACAACAGCGCACCCCAAGGAAAATGAATATACTGGCGGCCGGAAATGGCGTCATTGTCGTCAAGATACCACGCGTAACAAAGGTCCAATTCCATTTGCGTTTGGCGCGCAATTCAGATTTTCGACTTTGCTATGCGTCATGCGAATTGCTATCGCCGGCGGGCACCCGTCGTGTCCGTTCCGGTCGATCGCCGCGCAGCGGTGAAAGTTGACCGCCCCGCCCACAGGCATGCCGCCGAAGCAGTTCCAATACAAAGGCGCGGCATCAGGACCGCCCGCGATTTCACTAGACCGGCCCGGTTGGCGGGCTATGGTCCCCGCGCTCCGGCTTCCGGAGAGATCAGCAAGGTTTGAACATGCCAGACGCATCGAGCCGCGCCGCCATCATCATCATTGCTGTCGTCGCAGCATGCAGCGCGCTCTCCTGGGCGAGCGCCGTTTTTGCGCCCTTGGCTTTTGCCCTTTTCATCATCTCACTGCTCTGGCCGCTACAAAGCCGCCTGCAATCCGTACTCCCGAAACTCGTCGCACTCTTGATCAGCCTCGGCGTACTGATCACCGGTCTGCTAGTTCTAGGCACGCTGACCGGATGGAGCGTCAGTCGTGCGGGACAGGCGCTCGCAAGCGATGCAGCGCGTCTGCAATCCCTCTACGAGCAGCTTCTCACATGGCTGGAAGGGCATGGAATTGCGGTGGCCGCACTCTGGTCGGAACATATCAACATCGGTTGGTACATCCGCCTGTTGCAGTCTGTGATCTCACGGCTGAACAGCACCTTGAGTTTCTGGCTGATCGTACTGGTGTATGTCACCCTGGGGTTGCTCGAAGTCGACGACTTCGCGTCACGCATTAAACGGTTCAGCAACGGCGAGTTGGCGCGCGCCCTTCTCGATGGGAGCCGCGCGACCGCAACCAAGTTCCGTGCTTACTTTCTCATGCGAACAAAAATGAGCATTCTGACCGGGCTGCTCGTCTTCGCCGTCACCTATACACTCGGACTCCCTCTCGCGGGCGAGTGGGGTATTCTCGCATTCGTCTTGAATTATATCCCATTCCTCGGACCGCTCTTCTCAACTCTCTTTCCGACACTCTACGCGGTCACCGAGTTTCAGTCCTGGGAAACGCCAATTCTGATCTTCTTGCTCTTGAATGTCATCCAGATTGCAGTCGGCAGCTACATCGAGCCGCGCGTGTCTGGAGCGGCTTTGGCCATTTCGCCGCTGCTCGTGCTGTTCTCCGTTTTCTTTTGGTCGTATCTTTGGGGAATCTTCGGCGCGTTCATAGGCGTGCCGATCAGCATTGCCATACTCACCTACTGCGACCAAATCCCTTCGGCACGTTGGCTGGCGGAACTCTTCGGCGCACCTGGGCAGCGTGCGAGTTGACGGGTAGTCCCTGACGAGGCGTTACGATGCAGCTCGTGAAACTCAGAGGCACATTCTTTGCGGCCACTGTCATAATCTTGTTGCTCTGGCTGCTCAGCCTGCCGCCGGACGCCTTCGCGGGAGATTTCTGGCGGACACGCAGGACGCTCGTTCTGGGCACGGGCGTTATGGCATTCGCGCTGATGTCGTTGGGCATCATTCTTGCGGTACGGCCGGTTTGGTTCGAGACCCCGCTTGGCGGACTCGATAAATTCTACCGCCTGCACAAATGGCTCGGCATCTCCGCCTTCATGTTCGCTGTAGCTCATTGGGTCCTGCGCTTAGGACCCTCGTGGATCACCTACCTTGATCTGTTCGCCCTGCCACCCCGTCCTCCCCGTAACACCGATGTATCGCCTGGCTTCAACGTTTTTCGCGACCTGAGACACGCGGCGTCCGAGATTGGCGAGTGGGTCTTCTATTGTCTTGCTGTCCTGATCGTACTCGCCCTTTGGAAGCGATTTCCCTACAAATATTTCTTGAAGTCTCACAAGCTCCTGGCGGGCGTCTATCTTATTGTTGTCTTTCACTCCTTCATCCTGATGGATCTCTCGTATTGGTCGAAGCCAATCGGTCCCGTTCTGGCACTTATGATGATCCTCGGAACCGGTGCCGCCCTGATGTCGTTGTTCCAGAGAATCGGTGTCAGCAGGCGGGCTTATGGAAAGATCACGCAGATCGATCTGCATCACGACAATGAAGTCGTGAATGTCACAATAAAGCTTGAGACGGCCTGGCCGGGGCATGAGGCCGGTCAGTTTGCCTTCGTTGACTTCGACGATCCGGAAGCGGCCCATCCTTTCACGATCAGTTCCGCCTGGAAGAACGACGGCCGCCTGTCGTTCACCATCAAGGCGCTCGGCGATTACACGCGAACGCTGGCTGATAGCCTTCACGTCGGACAGGCCGTGGTCGTAGAGGGACCCTATGGACGTTTTACCTTCAAGGGCGAACGTCACCGTCAGATATGGATCGGTGGAGGTGTCGGCATCACGCCATTCATCGCTGGCCTCAAGGCACTTCCCCACCAAGACCAGCCGGTCCCGATTGATCTGTTTTATGCCACAAAGGTCGCCGACCCCGCATTCACCTCAGACATTAATGAAATCGCTCGGCAGAAGGGCGTGAGGCTTCATTTGCTTGAAGAGAAAGATGGCCGGTTGACACTGGATTACATTGAAGCGCTCGCGCCTGATTGGAAGGAGGCCGACATCTGGTTCTGTGGCCCGGCAGGCTTCGGACAGGCTTTGCGCCAGCCGATGCTTGCACGCGGACTGCCGGCGTCCCATTTCCATCAGGAACTATTCGAGATGCGCTGACCGGCGACCCGAAGCTCCAAGATACAGGCTCTCATTCGATCGGCAGAGCCATCGGGTC
>JBLMYE010000352.1:0-6685 GCA_050258115.1 Deltaproteobacteria bacterium
TTGGGCGATTATTTGGCGCACGCCTGTGCCGGCGCGGCGGGCGGCCTGGAGGCCGACGCGGCCGGACCATGTCTCCAGCAGGGACCGAAGTGCTGGGTCGCACGTTCTCGAGCGGTAAAAGAGCCGATCTTCCAAGTCGTACAGTCGCCGAATCATGTTGCCGATCCCCGTTCCCCTTCTTTCAGGGTCAGGCCGAACTGGTTAACGATGCATTAACGAGGGGTTGCATTTCGGGGCATTCCTTCTGGCCGATTTTTCTCGGGATCTTCCGTTGCGGAAAAACATGAGGCCAGCCCGTAATTACTCTTTGATTCATTTCAGAAAAGCTCATTTATGTCATTTTGAAAAAACATATATATCCTTCCGTAGAAATTTAAGTGGCTGATATTTCAGTATAATACTCGATCGCTTCGCGAATGTTGCGCATGCGTCCTTTTTTAATACTGGATTAATTCCGGCCGTTTGTTACGTGAATATTAACTCTCTTCACGAGCTTCTCATTTTCCGTCCATTTCACATTTGAATTCCGTTCTGATTCTCGGCATCACCCAAATACTCATCTGCGAGGGGCCGCATCGCGGTCCAGGTGATCAGAGACCGGTTGATGCCGCGACCATCCCAAACAATTTCGGTATTTGACCCACGGGAGTTTCGAAAATCGCGGGCGTTCCATCCGGTTCAAGCCGCTTCCCGATCACGGCGTCAAACATGGCGCGCATTGACGGAAAGCGTCTCGAACGATCGCGAAGTTCTCCTGCTGACCGGCGTTTTCGTTGCGCTTGCATTTTGGTTCGTCATGGCCGGGGGGCCGGAGGCAGAACCGGCCGACGCATTAGAGACGTCCCGCGCCGTGGTCGAGCGTCCGGCGGTGCAGATTGCCGGTACCTTCGACTTCGTCCCGGCGGGCGCGAAGGCGCTGAAAATTCCGCCTGAGCGGCGCACGGACAACGAAGTGCCTCTGCCTCCGCCGGCGGCCACCGAAATCGTGCCCGAGCCCCCTCCTCCTCTCGATTCTCCTCCGCAACAGACGGCGGCCGTTGAGGCTCACGCGTTGCTTGCGGAACCGCTTTTCGACCCCCTCGGGTCCGCCGTTCTGTCGGGCCTTCCGGGTGCGGCCCGATTGTCGGCGGGAGCGCAAATCTCCGCAGCAGGCGGCGCATACAGCGATTGGGCGATTGCATTCGGCGACCTCGACAATCTGATCGTTCACCTTCCCAGCGACAGGCAGGGCCCGATCCGCACCCGCCTCGATTTGCGCACGCGAGCCGGCGTCCTAATCACTTCGCTCAATGTGGAGGTTCGCGAGGATGCTGGGACGCCCCCGTCTCCCACCGCATCAGCCCCGGCCGCGCAACCGGGAGGCAGACCCGCCAAAGCCGCGCGATCGACCGAAAAGGCTCTGCAAAATGAGAAAACGCGGCGGGCGGCTGCGATCGCGACGAAGCCAATGCCGAACAAATCCGTTTCTGCAGCTTCAAAGCCGGCAGTGCCTGCCTCGGGAAAGCCGGATGGTGGCTCGGACGGCGTGCCGTCGCCTCTGCCGGTGCCGGTCTTCTTCAATCCCGACCCGAAAGACAGTTCTCTCAACGGTCTCTCGCCCACGCTCAGGGACGATCCGCGGTTCATGACGCTGCGAGGGCTCGGGATGGGGCCGCTCGAGCCACCCGGCGGCGAACCGGCGCCGCTTTTCCCGGCAGTGCCGTGACGGGACGCGACCGGGGGCTAGGTCTGCCGTCAGGCCGCCGCAGGGCCTCGACAAGAGGAACTCTTTCCGGTATCACCCCGGCCAACGAATTTCCCGATAAGGGTGCCCACAAGGGCCGCATGAACCTGTCTCGAACGTTGGCTCAGCCGGCGTCGGAGGTTCCTCTGCATTGAAAAACAAGCAAAAAAAGGAACAGCCATGAACATTATTCAGCAGCTTGAGCGCGAGCAGATGGATGCCGTGCTCGCCAAGCGGGGCGTGCCCGAGTTCCAGCCCGGCGACACCGTGAAGGTTCTTGTTCGCGTGGTGGAGGTCGCCGAAGTCGATCCCAAGGACAAGAAGAAGAAGGCTGCCGCCGCAAAGCCGTCGGTCGAGCGTTTGCAGGCATATGAAGGCATCGTGATTGCGCGATCGGGCGCAGGGATCAACGAGAGCTTCACGGTTCGTAAGATTTCCTACGGCGAGGGCGTCGAGCGCGTCTTCCCGATCTACTCTCCGCACATCGCCGAAATCGAAGTTCTGCGCCGCGGCCGCGTACGCCGCGCTAAGCTCTATTATCTGCGCGGCCTGCGCGGCAAAGCCGCCCGCATCTTCGAGCGCACCGACGCGCGCGCCCGCAAGCTGAACGCAGCCTGGAAGGGCTTCAAGAAGCCGAAGGGCGAGGCCGACGATCTCACGCAGATCAACGGCATCGACGCAAATCTGGCCGCACGCATGAAGCAGCTCAACCTCTACAAATTCGAGCAGATCGCGAACTTCTCGGACGAGGACATCGCGAATGTCGAGGGTGCGCTGAGCATCGACGGCCGGATCGAGAAGCAAGACTGGATCGGGCAGGCCCGCGCGTTGCTGACCGCAGCCGAGGCTCCGGCCGAAGGTGAGGCGCAGGCGTAAGTTCCTGCCTGCGGACTTGGGAAATCAAACAAACGGCGGCTGCAAATGCCGCCGTTTCCTTTTCGAGGATCGCGCGACGGAACAGCGGAGTTCGGGCGTTGTCTATCCGGCAGCTTTTCCGGTACTGTCCGGCCACCAGGTTCTCTTATGGTCAGTAGGCATGTCGAACGTCGAAGTCTCACGGGCGCTCCAGCGCGACAACTCGATCAAGTTGCATGGGCCGGATGGCTTTGCTGGAATGCGCAAGGCCGGCCAGCTCGCTGCTGCCGCGCTCGACATGATCACGCCGCATGTGCAGCCCGGAGTGCCCACGGACCGGCTTGATGCTCTCGTTATGGAATTCGCGCGCGACCACGGAGCGATACCGGCGCCGCTCAACTATCGCGGCTTTCCCAAGGCCATCTGCACGTCGATCAACCATGTCGTGTGCCACGGCATTCCGGGGCCGAAGCCGCTCCGAGAAGGTGACATCGTGAACATCGACGTCACCCTGATCGTTGACGGATGGCACGGTGATACGAGCCGGATGTATGCGGTGGGAGAGATCTCACGCAAGGCAGAGCGGCTGATCGAAGTGACCTACGAATGCCTCATGCGCGGTATCGCTGCCGTGAAGCCGGGAGTCTCCACGGGCAAGATCGGTGCGGTCATCCAACAATATGCCGAAGCGGAACGCTGCAGCGTGGTGCGCGACTTCTGTGGCCATGGTCTGGGGCGTGTGTTTCACGACCGCCCCAACATCCTGCACTATGGCGAAGAGCACGAAGGCATCCCGATGCAGCCCGGCATGTTCTTCACCATCGAACCCATGATCAACCTTGGCCGGCCTGCAGTCAAAGTTCTGCCTGACGGATGGACGGCGGTAACGCGCGACCGGGAGCTTTCCGCGCAATTCGAGCACACGATCGGCGTGACGGAAACCGGCTGTGAGATCTTCACAACGTCGCCGGCCGGTATGCACAAGCCTCCCTACGTCACGGGCTGAATATCACGCGGAGTGAGGCGCCGTTGATGGCCGACCGGGGGAAGCGATCGGAGCCGAGAGCCGAACCCGGTCTGTTCGAGATCACCGGGTCTCGAGAGCAGCCGTCCGGCGACAGTCCTGCTCATATGGGACACCGCGAGCGGCTGCGCGACCGCTTCCGCAAAGGCGGAGCCGACGCACTGCCGGATTATGAACTGCTTGAGCTCGTTCTTTTCCGAGCCATTCAACGGCGGGACACCAAAGATCTCGCCAAGCGGCTGATCGCGCGTTTTGGCTCCTTTGCCGAGGTCATCAATGCTCCGGAGCACCGTCTGAAGGAAATCGCAGGTACCGGAGATGCCGTCGTCACGGAATTGAAACTTATTCATGCGGCGGCGGCGCGTCTGGCGCGCACGGGATTGACCCAACGTCCGCTGCTGACCACGGGCCCGGACGTCATCGCCTACCTCACGCTTGCCCAAGCCTACGAACACCGCGAACAATTCCGCATTCTTTTTCTCGACAAGAAGAACCGTCTCATTGCCGACGAAGTGCAGGGCGAGGGGACTGTCGACCATACGCCGGTCTACGTCCGCGAAGTGGTCAAGCGGGCACTCGAGCTTTCCGCGACAGCCATCATCCTCGTCCACAATCATCCCTCGGGTGATCCAACCCCCTCCCGCGCCGATATCGACATGACCAAGCTCGTGATCGATGCGGCCCGCCCCCTCGGCGTCGTCGTGCACGATCACATCATCGTCGGACGTTCGGGACATGTGAGCATGCGTTCTCTGCGCCTGATATGAATTGAAGATGAAGACCGGCAACATTAGGCTTTGAGAGATTCGGGCGCCGAGTCGGCATCGGCGGCGAACCATCTAAAGGCGATTCTGGGAGTAGACATATGCACCACCGCTCGATGATCCTGGCGTTGATTTCAGCAGTCATTCCGCTCTCTGCATCCGCCCAGGAAGTTTCAGGTCTGGCCGCCATGCACGACCTGCGCCGGGAAAGAGGCAAGCTGTGCATGAGTGACCATTGGCACTCGGGCAGCGGTACCGGTGCGACGAAGCAAGCTGCGCAGAAAGCGGCCATCCGGTCTTGGATCGACTTCACCGATCTGGAGTACGGCGGGCGGTGGGCAAGCTTCTCCAATGCCGCCAGCAAGAAGGTCTCGTATTCGAAAGAATCGTCGGGCTGGAGCGCCAGCGTCGAGGCAAGGCCCTGCTACCGGTAGAGCGGTATCAGGTACCCCGCGGTTTGGCGCGGGCGGTCGGCGCGGCATTCGCGGGATCGTCCGGCCAGACGTGGCGGGGATAACGGCCTTTCATTTCCGATTTCACGGCGCTCCACGACCCCGCCCAGAACCCCGGGAGGTCGCGTGTGATCTGAATCGGTCGATGAGCCGGCGACAACAGGTTGAGGGTTAGCGGCAGGCGGCCCCCGGCAATCGCCGGATGTTCCTTCAGTCCGAACAATTCCTGAACGCGGATCGAGAGGGCGGGCGCCGCAGGCCCATCGTAGTCGATCGGGTGAGCGTTGCCGGTCGGCGCGTGAAAGTGTGTCGGCGCGTCGATCTCGAGCCTGCGCTTCACGTCCCAGGGAACGAGCGCGTCGAGCGCTGCACCCAACGTTCCGGCATCGATATCTGAAAGGCGCGTGGCCGACGTCAGAAAGGGCGCGAGCCAGGCTTCTGGGGAGCGGGTGAGCGCCTCGTCACCAAGGTCCGGCCAATCATCCCCGTTACCGCCGGCGGCCCGCAAAAACGCCAGACGATGACGCAACTGTGCCTGCGCGTTCGACCAGGGCAGCCGATCGATGCCTCGCGCCGCAGCTGCTCTCGCAAGCAGAACCGCCGTCTCCGCCGAGGGAACCACCGCCCGCGCCTCGCTGGCCAGCGTCAACGCCCCGAGCCGGCGAACGTGACGTGCCCGCAACGCGGCGGCGTCCTGATCGAACGTTAACTCGTGCCGCTCGGTGATCCGGTCTCGCGCCATGACGGCCACCTCGGATTCGCTGGTCCGAGCCGCCGCCAGGATCCGCGTTGAGGCCGCTGTTCCCTGCATCTCGGCAACGACCAGATACGGGGATTGAACGAGCCCGTCGGCATGATCGAGAAAAGCACCGCGGCCATTCGCGAGCAGGTATTGGCCGGGAGCCCCGCGGGCTTTTGCAATTCGATCGGGGAACGCCAGTGCGATGAGCGCGGCCGTCGAGGCAGCCATATCGCTTGTGCCTTCGCCGGCCTGTGCGGCCCAGCCCCTGGCCAGCCGTCGCATGTCCTCCGCCCGTCGCGAGCGATCGCGGCGAAAGTTCAGAAGGCGCTGATCGAGATCGGTGTCGTTTCCGCCGAGCCCACGCTCCACGAGGAGCGCAGCGACCTCGGCGGCCTGGAACGTTCGGGCTTCCATGACCATGCGCGCCAGACGCGGCGGCAGGGGAAGCGCGCGCACGCGGCGTCCGAGCGCCGTCATCCTTCCCTCCGCGTCGAGGGCGCCGATGGCTTGCAGATCGTCGCGGGCGGCGGCGACGGCCGATGCCGCCGGCACGTCGAGCCATGACAGGACGGCCGGATCGGTGACGCCCCATTCCGCGAGATCGAGCAGTAGGCCGCTCAAATCCGCAGATCTGATTTCGGGTTCGGCATAGGCTTTCAAGCTTGCCGTCTGCGGCTCGTCCCAAAGGCGATAACAGGTGCCGGATTCAGTTCGACCGGCGCGGCCCCGCCGCTGGTCGGCAGAGGCCCGCGATACGCGAACCGTCTCCAGGCGCGTGACACCCGCATCCGGCTCGTATCTCGGCACACGCTGCAGTCCGCAATCGATCACGACACGCACGCCTTCGATCGTCAGCGACGTTTCGGCGATCGCCGTCGCCAGGACGATCTTGCGCTGACCGGCCGGCGCGGGTTCCACCGCACGGTCCTGGGCTGCGGGATCCATCGCGCCGTAGAGCGGCGCGATGAGGATGCCGGGATCCGTGATGGCGTCGCGCAGACGTTCTTCCACCCGCCGACTTTCGCCCTGTCCCGGCAGGAATACGAGCAGAGAACCGGGTTCAGTCCTCAGCGCGCGCAGGACGGCCTCCGATACTCTGTCTTCGAGGCGGCGCTGCCGATCGCC
>JBLMYE010000353.1:0-3306 GCA_050258115.1 Deltaproteobacteria bacterium
GACCCGATGGCATACAGGAGCGGCATGTTGGTTGCTGCCATCAGACCCGGCACGATCAGAAATCCACCACCGATGCCAAAAAATCCAGACAGGACGCCGACACCCACACCGTAGACCAGCAGCATTGGCGCAAGTTCAGAGGCCGATGACCAGTCGAGGCGGACGGCTTCGTCGCCGGCCACCGCCTTCTTGAAGACCATGGCCGCTGCGATCACCACCATCAGGACGCCGAACAAGACGAGCAGTTTCTGGCCGTCGAACTGCTTGCCGAGTGAGGATCCGAGCACTGCACCGACCGTTCCCGCCGCAGCGAAAACGACGGCGCAGCGCCACTTCACGTGACGTTGGCGTGCGTGCCCCCACAAGTTCATGAGCGCGCTTAGCGCGACGGCAACCGCGCTCGTGCCGATGGCAACGTGGGGTGATTTCACGCCGACGAGATAAACGAGCAGAGGAACGGCTAGGATCGAGCCGCCGCCTCCGACCAGCCCGAGAACGAAGCCGACAAGTGTGCCTGCGACGCTCGCGAGCAGGTCATGAGGAAGCATTGCGTGTCTTACCTTTTGAAACGCGCCATCTACGCGGCGGCATCAGAGTTCATTGATGGGCACCTTCAGGTAGCGCTTGCCGCTCTCGTCGGGTTCCGGAAGCTGACCGCCACGAATATTCACCTGGATCGATGGAATAATCAGCTTCGGGAGATCGAGCGAGGCATCGCGTACTGTCCGCATCTTGACGAATTCGTCTTCGGTCACCCCGTCGCGAACATGGATGTTGTTTGCCCGCTCGTCGGCCACAGTAGTCTCCCATTTTATTTCGCGACCGCCTGGAGCGTAATCGTGGCACATGAACAGACGTGTTTCGGGCGGTAGGGTCAGAACGCGTTTGATTGACCGGAACAGAACGCGAGCGTCCCCCCCAGGAAAGTCAGCGCGAGCCGTTCCGCCGTCCGGCATGAACAGGGTATCTCCGACAAAGGCCGCATCGCCGATGACATGGGTCATGCAAGCGGGGGTATGGCCAGGCGTGTCAAACGCGAACGCTGTCATGCCGCCGATCTGATAGCGGTCGCCGTCCTCGAACAGCTTGTCAAACTGGCTGCCGTCACGCTGAAACTCAGTACCCTCATTGAAGATTTTTCCGAAGACTTCTTGAACTATGCGAATCTTCGCGCCGATACCGATTTTTCCGCCGAGCCTCGATTGGAGGTAGGGCGCGGCGGAGAGATGATCGGCGTGGGCATGTGTCTCGATCAGCCATTCGACGTTGAGACCGCGGTCCTTTACGTAGGCGAAGATCGCGTCGGCGGATTTATAGGAGATGCGGCCTGCGGCGTAGTCGATGTCCATGACGCTGTCGATAATCGCGCAGGCGGCAGATCCGGGATCCTTCACCACATAACTGACAGTATTGGTCTGGGGATCGAAAAAACCCTTCACTTCTGGCCTTATCGAGAGGATGACGTGATCCTTTGGTTCGAACATTCGCGCAACTCCGATTTCTGGGCCTCTGCCAGTGATTTTGCTATAGTCAACACAACTGCTTGCTGTGCGTCGGTGACAAAAGTCCGCACAGGTTCTGAAACCGGCTAGCGGATGCCTGCATTCCTCAGTGGAAGCCCGTGTAGGTTGGCGCCTGGAACCGCAGATGCCAAATTCGTTCGGCTCTACTGTCTGCCCGAGCCCTGCCCCATGCCTTTGCCTGGGCCCGTACTGTCAAGCGTAGTTCTGCAATCGGCGGACAACTTGTCCTTGTTGGCCTGAAGACAGGCGCGAACTTCACCGCGGCCATGTTCTTTATCAGCGCAGTATTTCGCGATGTCGTCCTTGCAGGCCACTGCGACGGGACCTTGTTGTGTCCGCCCGGTGGAGGAAAACAATATCGCCGCCAGCACGGCACCTGTCACGGCAATCACCTTCATCATATTCTTGCTCCTGATGTTATGAAGACACGCGCACGAAGCGTCGCGCATGAGTTCAGCTCACCTCTTTCAAAGGTGCATTGATCGCAATAATTGCTTAGCCAGGGATTTCACTGCCGGTAGGGTAAGTAGAACCCGCAGCCCGCCCAGCGGACTGCTGTCGAGAACGACATCGCCTCCGTAAAGCCGCGCAAGATCCCGCGCGATGGCCAGACCCAGCCCCGATCCGGCGACCTGGCTGTCCCATCGTTCGCCAATGTTGAACACAATATCACGCGCTTCGGGAGGTAGCCCTGCGCCGTTGTCGTCGATTGTGACCAACAGACGTTCTCGACTCCGATCAAGCCTCGCCGTCACCGCGATCTCGCTCGTGGTGTGCTTGAAGGCGTTGTCGAGAAGATTGGCAAGGATCTCATTCAGGTCCTGACGATCACAAGCCGCCCGGACATCGGGGGGCACGTCCCGGGTCACCGATAATGAGCGTTCGCGATGCAGACGCTGTAAGGCGCTTGTTACTTCCTCCACAGCAACACAAATGGAGGACGAATTGCCGATGGTCACGTGGGCAGCGCTCGCCCGCGCGCGCGTGATCTGATAGTCGATGTGGGCCTGCATCTTCTTCAACTGCGCAGCGATCGTTGCCGCCATTTCTCCGGCACCATCCCGCTCAAGACGATCCGCCTCATCCGACAGAATGGCCATCGGAGTTTTCAACCCGTGGGCGATGTTGCCGGCTTGCGTCCGCGCCCGCTGCACCAGTTCTCCGGTCGAAAGGAGAAGGCCGTTGAGGTCGTCGATGAGCGGCTGGACCTCGGCTGGGAACGGCCCGTCGATCTGCTTGGCTTCGCCGCCCCGAACTTTTCCAAGGGCCACTCTGAGATGTGAGAAGGGACGCATCGCAAACGCGATCAGCAGTGCCGCGGCCAATATGAGAGTCGCTGCGAAACCAGCCAGGGACAATCCGACCGTGCGGTCGAAATCATGGATCACCTTGTCGATGTGACGTTGGTCGGTCCCGATGAGATACCGGATGACGGGGCCAGACGGCGTCTTCCAGTCCGCCTGTTCGGCCACGAGAATCCGACCCGTAGGACCCGTTCCCATGTGAAGATGCACACCGACGTCTTTAGGATCGTCCAACGGCACATGCAGCAAAGGGCCTCGCATGGACGCCGAGCGCGCCAGGACGTCGCTGCCTTTCTGAATTTCCCAGTAGAAGCCCGAAAGGTCTTCGTCATAGCGAGGATCACTCAGCGGGCGGGATAGCACCGCGTTTCCGTCATCGACTTTCGCAAGACGCTGAAGCTCTGCAAGGTGGACGTAGAGTTCCTCCTTGAACTGGTTCGTCACATGCTGCCGGAAAATCCCTGACAGAACGAAGCCGG
>JBLMYE010000354.1:0-9488 GCA_050258115.1 Deltaproteobacteria bacterium
CAGATGATGCCGCTGCATCCAGCGCGTCAACAACCAGGCATAAAGTCCGCTCATCGGCATGATGATCGCGATCTTGAACACGATCCAAATGTTCACACCGCTCATCTCGTGCCCAAGTACATTATAAATCTGCGTGTCGTGGAATGTAAGACGGACCACCTCGTTCAAGATCGCCGTCATAACGAAGAACCAGGCGAAGCTGCGGGTGAAGGTATTCCATCCCTGCTTTGTGTAATGGAAAGTCTTGCCAAACACATACTCGAAGAAATTGCGATCGAGCCACAGTCCAACAAACAGGAACAATGCAAACATCGCGTTGAAGATCGTCACCTTGATCTGCACCCACATCGGGTCGCCCGTGATGATCGTCAGAGCGCCGAACACGATCGTCACGGTGGAGGCGATCAGCGGAAAAACGGGCGGGCGGCCGAACATGTAGAACATGACTGCGATCGCAAGGATCGTCGTCAGGATCAGTGCCCAGGTGCCGGTATTGATGTCGTACAGCGCGTTGACGATGAACATCGTCGCGAGCGGGCCGAACTCGCTCAGGATATTGATCGTTTGTTCGGCGTTGAACGGAAAGAAACGTCGCTTGCGTTTGGCCCGCGAGGCGTCGGACTGGGGCGCGCTGATCATGGGACCTCAAGAACCTGCGATGGCGTTTGCAAAGTCGCGCGCCTGGAACGGCTGCAGATCATCGACGCCCTCACCCACGCCAATAGCATGGACCGGCAGTTGGTGCCTGGCGGCGATCGCAACCAAAATGCCGCCGCGTGCCGTTCCGTCGAGTTTCGTCATGACGAGGCCCGTTACGCCGGCGCGCTTGCCAAAGATTTCTACCTGCTGGAGCGCGTTCTGCCCCGTCGTCGCATCAAGCACCAACAGCACATCATGTGGCGCCCCGGGGTCGATCTTCTTCAGAACGCGCGTAACTTTTTCAAGTTCTTCCATCAGCGCCTGCTTGTTCTGGAGACGGCCGGCGGTATCGACGATGAGCACATCGACCCCGGCGGATTTGGCGCGCTGAAGGGCTTCGAAGGCCAGACCTGAAGCGTCACTGCCGACATTGGAGGCAACGACTTCACAGCCCGTACGCTCACCCCAGACCTTCAACTGATCGATCGCGGCGGCCCGGAATGTGTCCCCGGCGGCCAGCATCACGGTTTTTCCTTCGCTCTTGAAGCGACGGGCCAGTTTGCCGATCGTGGTCGTCTTGCCGCCTCCATTGACGCCGACGACGAGAATCACGTGCGGCCGCCGATCGGGAGCGATGACAAGAGGCCTCGCCACCGGTGCCAGAACAGTCTCGACTTCGCTTGCCAGAATCTCGCGCACGTCGTCGGCCGAGATGCCTTTTTCGAAACGTCCTTTCGCAATCCGCTCGATGATACGGCCGGACGTTTCCACGCCAAGATCCGCTTGAATGAGGAGGTCTTCGAGGTCGTCGAGCGTCGCGCCGTCGAGCTTCCGCTTTGTGAAAAGACCTGTGATGCCTTCGCTCAGTTTCGACGAGGTGCGCGTGAGACCGGATTTCAGACGTTGGAACCAGCTCTTGGGCGCTTCCTCGTCCGGCTTCGGGACGGGGGCTGGCTGCGCGGCCGCTGGAGCTGCGGCGGTCTCCGCCGCCGCCTCGGCAACGGAAGCTGGGCGGTCGCGACCCGAAGCGAGATTTTCTTCGCCGGTATCTGACGCCGAATGGCTGGCGGCGCCGGCCTCCGGCGCTTGCGGCGCTTCGGATTTACCCCCGAACAGCCGTCCGAAAAGGCCCGTCTTCTTTTTTTGTCCGTCGTCCGTCACGCCCTGACCTTTCATCCGGCAGGCCTCACGCCGGACCCGATGCTCACGGGCTCGCCGATGAGCCGGGCACCGTCGTGCCCTATGATTTTGACATCCAGAATAGAGCCTGCCTCGGGCTGGCCCTGGAGAACGACTTCCGCGTACCGCCGGGTCCGGCCGGTTCCGCCCCGCTCCACAAGTACGTCCCGAACCTGTCCGACCTCGGACGACAGAAACACGTTCAAACGGTTGCGAGCTTCCTCGCGCAAACGGGCGGCGCGCGCCATGACGATCTCGCGCGGGAGCTGCGGCATTCGGACCGCGGGTGTCCCCGGCCGGGGCGAATAAGGGAAAATATGCAGGTAAGTCAGTCCGCACGCGTCAATGGTCCTGAGCGTGTTCTCGAAAGCTTCCTCGGTCTCTGTCGGGAAGCCGGCGATCAGGTCGGCACCGAAGACGATGCCGGGACGGACGGACCTCAGGCGTTCTGTGAAGCGGATCGCGTCGTTGCGCGAATGCCTGCGCTTCATCCGTTTCAGGATGATGTCATCGCCCGACTGGAGCGAAAGATGGAGATGCGGCATGAGGCGCTCCTCTTCGGCGAAGCAGCCGATCAGTTCCGCATCGACCTCGGCCGGGTCGATCGACGACAGACGCAGGCGCGCCAGGGCCGGAACCCCACGTAAAATGGATCGCACCAATCGCCCAAGCGCCGGGATGCCGTCAGCCTCGGTTCCGTAGGACGTCAGGTCGACGCCGGTCAAAACGACCTCGCGATGGCCTGCGGCTACATAGCGGCGAACGCTTTCGACTGCCTCCTGCACCGGCATGGAGCGCGACGGCCCCCGGGCGAAAGGAATGATGCAGAACGTGCAGCGGTGATCGCACCCGTTCTGAACGGCGAGGATGGCCCGGGTTCGCGGCGCCGCACCGGGCGCCGGTCTTGCGACCGCCGGCCTCGACGATGCGTTGCCGGTTTTTACCAGCTGATCGTTGGCCCGCGCGAGGGAAACGTAGGTCTCCCGGTCGAGCTTCTCGGCAGAGCCGATAACGGCGTCGACGCCTGCAATCGCGGCGAAACGGGCGGGCTCCAATTCCGCCGCGCATCCCGTGACCATGATGCGGGCTTCGGGCCGGTCCCGCCGCACACGCCGAACCATCTGAGCAGCCTGACGAACGGCTTCGCTCGTCACCGCGCACGTATTAACGACCACGAGGCCGCGCAGACCCGCCGCTCGGGCATGGGCGGCGGCCACGTCGCTTTCGTGCGCGTTCAGCCGGCAGCCCATGGTGATGACGGTCGGATCGCTCATGATCGGCGCGCTCGGCTCATCGCGATGCTTACCGTTCAAATCCCGGCGGTGACAGCAGGCCGCGTCCAATCGCCGGCGTATTCATACACCACGGGACCGGTCATGAGGATGCGGTTCTCAGGCGTCCATGTGACCTGAAGCGGGCCACCCGGCAGATGAACCGTCACGGAGCGCTCGACGAGCTTCTTGCGCATTGCGGCCACTGCCGCTGCACAGGCGGCCGTTCCACAGGCCTGCGTCAGACCGGTTCCGCGCTCCCAGACGCGCAACTTGATGTCGGTCCCGGAACGGACTTCAGCCAAGGAGATATTGGCCCGCTCGGGGAAGATCGGATGATTTTCCAACAATGGCCCGAACTTGGCGAGATCGTACGCATCGACGTCCGTGACCCAGAATATCGCGTGCGGATTGCCGACGTTGACCACGGACGGTGAGTGGAGCACCGGGGCGTCGATGGGCCCGATCTGCAGCTCTATCGCGCGGGTATCGTGAAAGGGTTCGGCCAGCGGGATCTCGTTCCAGGCAAAGCGCGGCTCGCCCATGTCGACCGTCACTCGATCGTCACTTTCGACACTCACATCGAGCAGGCCCGCCTTCGTCTCGAACTTCAGCCTGGTTCGTCCGGTGTTGCGGCTTTCAAGCCATCCGATGCAGCGGGTGCCGTTGCCGCAGGCAGCGCTTTCCGAACCGTCTGCGTTGAAAATGACGACGAATGCCTCGGTGCCGTGCCGGCGCGGCTGGGTCATCAACATCATCTGATCGAAGTGAGAGCGGGGATCAGCGGCCATCGCCTTTATATCTTCGGGCGAGAGTTGAGTTTGCGAACCGCGCACGTCGACCACCAGGATCTCGTTGCCAAGACCATTCATCTTGTGAAAACGCACAGGCTGCGGTGGGTGGGCGGAGGTGCTCATGGGGCGTTATATGACGGAGGCTCTGCGAAAAGACAAATGCTGCCGGTGGCAACCTTGCCGCCCGGCGCGCGCGAACTTATCTCTGGATTGAAGGCATAGCGCCCTTATCTGGAGCCCTTGATGCGATTGGCGTTTCTCCTTGCCGCCCTGATCTGTGCTCCTAGCGTGCCGCTGCATGCCGCCCAAACGGATGCGCCCGCGCCCGAAGTCGCGAGCCGCGTGAAGGCCGAGACCGTCGCCCGCGGCCTTTCCAATCCTTGGGGACTTCAATTTCTTCCGGACGGCCGCATGCTCGTGACGGAGCGGCCCGGGCGGCTGCGGATCGTCACCAAGGACGGCACGCTTGGCCCCGCCATCGCCGGGGTACCGGACGTTTTCGCCAAGGGGCAAGGCGGGTTGCTCGATGTGCTGCTGGCTCAGGATATCGGTCCTACCGGCGGAACGATCTATTTCTCGTTCGCCGAGCCGCGCGGCGAGGACGCAGCAGCAACGGCCGTCGCCCGGGCCCGGCTCGTTCTCGATGGCGAAGGAGGCGGGAAACTGGAAGACGTCAAGATCATTTTCCAGCAGCAACCGGCGATCGCCAATTCCTCGAGCCATTTCGGGTCCCGGCTCGCGTGGGCGCCGGACGGTACGCTTTTCGTGACCACCGGAGATCGCGCGGTGGCCCGTGACGAGGTGCAAAAACCGGCCTCCCTCATCGGCAAGGTCATCAATCTCAGGCCCGATGGATCGGCCGGACAGGCGGGCCCTGCGCAGACCGGATGGGATGCGAAAATCTGGTCCATGGGGCATCGGAACATTCAGGGCGCGGCTGTCGATGCAGCAACGGGGCAGCTCTGGACCGTGGAACACGGTGCTCGCGGGGGAGACGAACTCAACCTCACTGAACGCGGCAAGAACTACGGCTGGCCGGTGATCAGCTACTCCAACGAGTATTTCGGCGGTGCGATCGGGGAGGGGACCGCAAAACCTGGATTTGAGCAACCCGTCTACTACTGGATCCCATCCATCGCGACGTCGGGTCTCGCCGTCTACAACGGAGACCTTTTTCCCGGCTGGAAAGGCAACATTTTCGTGGGCGGCCTTAAGGGTGCGCAACTGGCACGCCTGGTCCTGCGGGATGGGCAAGTCATCGCCGAGGAGACGCTGCTGCAAGAACTCGACCAGCGAATCCGGGACGTCCGGCAAGGACCGGACGGCGCACTCTGGCTTCTCACGGACGATCCGCGAGACGGGCAGATCGTCCGAGTCAGTCCCACGAATTGAGTATGCCGGCGCACCTTATCGCCCGCCAGGAACCTGCTGGTCGGTATTAGGCGCCGATGACGCCTTGGGTGCATCGACCTGGAGGACGCGCACCGACTCGTTCCGATCGATGCGGCAGACGCCATTCTTATCGAGCAGCTTGAAGGCCGCGTTCGGCTTTGCCGTCATTTCTTCGATGGTGACCCGGCCGTCGCCGTTCGTGTCATAGTAGGAAAGATCGGCGACGCTGAAGAGTTGATCTGTCTTGGCCAGCTTCTTAAAGTCCTCGGCGTCGAGGGCGCCATCGCCGTTACCATCCGATTCGCGCACCAGGGTTGCGACGTAGTTTTTCCATTCGTCGCAGGTGACGCTACCGTCCTTGTCGAAATCCCAGGTCTGCGCGGCGCTTATAAACGTCCGGTCCATGCTGCTGGCCGATGCTCCGGTCAGAGACGGCATCGAACTGCATCCGGCGAGGGTTGCGGTTGCAGCCGCGACAAGCCATCTTGCAAGCGCCATGGTTGGCCTGATGGTCATGACTGGTGATCCCCCAGGCGGTCAACCGGCCCCTCCCGGCAACCCTCCTGCTGCTTGCTAGCGTGCGTCGCGAGCCGGGTTCAATCTCGCCGCCTACGCCTCAGCCAGTTCATAACCGAAAAAATGCGGCGAGCTTGGGGGCAGCCGTGACATAGTTGCGTGTGCACCCACGTTTGAGCTCGTGATGCAGTTGACACTTGGCTTGCCTTCGATGATTGTCCGGCCGGAAATCCGGCCCTGATCCTCAGAGCCGCCGACCGGTCCGCGCTTTTCGATTTGAGCGCTAGTCCGGAGGTCAACATCCGAAGGCGCGTTGCGCTCTCGGGTGCAAATGTCATTTGTTCGTTGGGATATTGGATGTTCCAAAGCCTCTCCGACCGTCTGTCCGGCGTCCTCGACAAGCTCCGGGGCCGTGGCGCACTGACCGAAAGCGACGTTGCCGAAGCCATGCGCGAGGTTCGCCGCGCGCTGCTCGAGGCCGACGTCGCGTTGGATGTGGTCAAGGATTTCATCGAGGCGGTCAAAGCCAAGGCCGTCGGCGCCGACGTCGTAAAGTCGGTCACGCCGGGTCAGATGGTCGTCAAGATCGTGAACGACGAACTCGTGCGCGTTCTGGGATCGGACGCTGATCCGATCAATCTCGCGGCCGTGCCTCCGGTCGCGATCCTGATGGTCGGCCTGCAGGGCTCGGGCAAAACCACGACGACCGCGAAAATCGCTTACCGGCTGACGAACCGCGACCGGAAGAAGGTCCTGATGGCGTCGCTGGATACGCGCCGGCCCGCCGCCCAGGAGCAGCTCAGGGTTCTCGGCGAACAGACCGGCGTGGCGACGCTGCCGATCATCCCCGGCCAAACGCCCTTGCAGATCGCAGACCGTGCACTCACGGCCGCAAAGCTCGGCGGCTACGATGTCGTCATTCTCGATACCGCAGGCCGCATCACGCTCGACGAAGAGCTGATGCAGGAGGTCGCAGAAGTCAAGGCAACCACCCGTCCGCACGAGGTGCTGCTCGTCGTTGACAGCCTCACCGGACAGGACGCCGTCAATACCGCCAAGGCGTTCGACGAGCGGCTTTCTATAACCGGCACCGTTCTGACGCGCGCCGACGGCGACGGGCGCGGCGGCGCCGCTCTTTCCATGCGCGCCGTTACCGGAAAGCCCATCAAGCTTCTGGGCGTCGGCGAAAAGTGGGATGCGCTGGAAGACTTCGATCCCAAGCGAATCGCCGGCCGCATCCTCGGAATGGGCGATATCGTCGGTCTCGTCGAAAAGGCGGCTCAGAACCTCGACATCGAGAAGGCGACCAAGATCGCCCAGAAGATGAAGAAGGGAGAGTTCGACCTCGACGATCTCTCCGAGCAGTTGAAGCAGATGGACAAGCTCGGCGGCGCCGGCGGCATCTTGGGGATGCTGCCGGGTATCGGGAAGCTCAAGAACCAGATCAACGAGAGCGGCTTAAACAAGGAAATCAAGCGCCAGCGCGCCATTATCTCGTCCATGACGCCTAAGGAGCGGCGCCTGCCGAAGATCCTGGATGCGAAGCGAAAGCGGCGGATCGCGGCGGGCTCGGGCACGCGGGTCGAGGACATCAACAAGCTCCTCAAGATGCACCGCCAGATGGCCGACGTCATGAAGACCATGGGCAAGAACCCCGGCATGATGGCGCGCATGGCCGGAGCGCTCGGCATTTCGCCGATGGGCGGCATGGGCAAGGCCCCTAACGAGGCGGAGCTGCTGAAGATGCAGGAGGAACTCGCGTCCCTGGATCCGAAGGCCTTGGAGCAATTGCCTGCAGAACTGAAGTCAGCCCTGCCGAAAGGGTTGCCGGGACTGGGAGGCGGCGGCCTGGCTGGAAAGGGGCTTCCCGGCCTCGGCGGCGGAGCGCTGCCGGGCATCGGGAGCGGTCCCCGCTTCCCCGGGCTTCCTGGCAAGAAGAAGTGACCGGGAGCCGCTGCCATGATCCCCGACCAAATCCCGGACGTGTGGAAGATCGCCATTCCGCTGTCGACGCTGATGATGGCTTTCGCGTCGGCGCTGTTTGGATTTCTGGCCTGGCGCGGGGAAGGCGCGAGGCGCCGCGCGGAAGCACGGCGGCAAAGGCTGGAATCGACCGTGGACGATCTTGCGGAGCTTTTCGCCGCGATCCCGCACAGCCCGGCCAAGTGGGATCAGGCTTTCACGGAAACCTTCGTGGAGAAGGTCTGCCGGGTCGACTTCAAGATCAACGACGACAACCCGCATGCGGATGCACTCGTCCGCGCGATTCAGAACATCCTCCCGCGCAACGCACAGAACCGCGATGAGGAGCACATGACGAAGTACAACGCGGCACGCCTCGTGGCCAAACAGTACCTCGACGTGGAGTGGAAGCGATTCAATGTCGAAACCGGAATCAAAACCTGAATATAGAGAGGACGAGAAGAAAATGGCAGCAAAGATCCGTTTGGCACGTGGCGGCGCGAAGAAGAGGCCGTACTACTATATCGTCGTCGCACACTCGGCATCGCCGCGCGACGGCCGTTACATCGAGCAGATCGGCACGTTCGACCCCATGCTCAAGAAGGATAATCCGGAGCGCGTGAAGCTCAATGTCGACCGGGCCAAGCACTGGCTCAGCGTCGGCGCCCAGCCGACCGACCGCGTTGCCCGGTTCCTGGATGCTGCGGGCCTCGTGAAGCGCACGCCGGTCAAGAGCGTCCAGAAGGCACTGCCGAAGAAGAAGGCTCAGGAACGGGCGGCCGCTGCTGCCGAAAAGGCTGCCAAGGCTGCGGAAGCAGCGGCGGGTTGAGCCTTTTGTGCCACGTCGGTACAGCGAACCGAAAAAGGGGGCCTCGTGCTCCCTTTTTTGTTGCCCCTTCGTCGGTGAAAAATTCGCGACCTGAAAAACGGGGAACTTCGATGATCCTAGCACTCGACATTATGGCGATGATCGCAGCCTTCGTGTCGTCCGCGCTCTGGTTCATGGCCAGCGGCAGATCCCTGCGGCGGGTCCACCGCGGAGAGTCGATCGACCAGCACGACATGAACCGGATCATCACGGCCTTCAACCGCAATCAGATCCTCAACGGACGAGCCGCTCTGGCCACCGGCATTTCGGCCATAGCCGTGGCGCTGCGGTTCCTTTTTCAGCTGTTAGGGTATGCGTAACGATAATTCTGTACGGCGTTCATTTGTGGTCCGGCCTTTGCTGAACGCTGATCATGAAAGGGCTGAAGCGAATTCTCTCCCACCTCGGATTGACGCAAACGGAGCTGGCGAGGCTCCTCGGCGTCAGCCCAAGAACTGTCACATTATGGGCGACCGGGGAGATAAATTTGCCCGGTCCGGTCAAAGCCTACCTTCGGATGCTGCAATCCGCTGATGCAACCGTGCGCTCGGTCGAGTTCCGACGGCTCTCCGAAGAGCACGTTGGGATCAGCGAGGGGCTCTACAGCATCACCTACCAATCGTCCGGCGACAGCCCGGAGCGGGGTGGCGACGCCTTGGCGCTCGTCGGGGACGGCCGGCTGATCGGCGCCGACGGATGGGGAGGAAAATTCGAAGGTACATATCGGTTTGACAGCGCGCGCCGCACCTATCATTTCCATATCTGGCTGCGGGTGCCGCCAGCGGGAGAAACCGTGACCGGATCGTTCGGCGTCGGCGAGGGCACGCTGGTTCAGGTAGAGGCTGAATTCGATCCGCCCGACCCTCT
>JBLMYE010000355.1:0-7310 GCA_050258115.1 Deltaproteobacteria bacterium
CAAGACCGCCGTGTCCCGCCCGGGCCGGATCCGATCCCCGAAAAGCGCAACGTTCAAGATGATGGGGCGTTCCGAGGCCCAGACGGCCACCTGACGAACAAGCCGCTGCAGATCGAGCGCCAGCGGCCCATCCTCGACGTCGACTCTGCTTTCGCCAGCCCGCTGCATTGCATCCCCACGCGTTGCGAGGATCAGACCCTATAAAAAGGGCCTGTATGTGTCCGCATCGACATGACGCTGTCGCTACATTTTCCACAACGTGAGTAGAGCTTGGAGACTGTCCGGGCAACTGAACGCCGTGAGGCTACGCTGTCGAAGTCTCGCAACGCTCCTCGGTGTTCTCTGTCGCGTTGTGGCTGGAATTCGCAAATGTGCTGCGGCCCGGCGTCCGGCTTCTAGCGGGTCATGTCAAACAGCAGGATTTCGGCTGTCTCAATGCCCTTCAGGACGAGGGACGTCAGACCATCGACAGCAGCGCCGTCACCTTCCGCGAGGCGTTCGCCGTTGAGTGTGATCGTTCCCCTGGCCACCTGCACCCAGCCCAACCGACCGGGTTCCAGGCGGTGCGTGACGGTCTGGCCGGGCCGGAGAGCGGCAGCGAACAGATCAACATCCTGATGGATGGTCACGGACCCGTTCCGGCCCTCCCGCGACCCCACGAGCCGCAGGAGTCCGCCGCCGTCCGATGGGAACGACTTCTGCTCGTAGCTGGGGCGCAGCCCTCTTTTTTCCGGCAAGATCCAGATCTGAAGGAAATGTGCGGGGTCGGTCTGAGAGGCGTTGAACTCGCTGTGGCGGACACCCGTGCCCGCCGACAGCCGCTGCACATCGCCCGGCCGGATGACGGAACCGTTGCCGAGACTATCCTTGTGCGCGAGCGCTCCCTCAAGGACATACGACAGAATCTCCATGTCGCCGTGTGGATGCTCTGGAAACCCACCGCCACCGGCTATTCGATCGTCGTTGATCACGCGAAGTGGTCCGAAGCCCATGTGGTCCGGATCCCTGTAGTGACCGAACGAAAACGTGTGGCGGCTATCGAGCCAGCCAAAGTCGGCCCGGCCCCTTTCGACAGCGCGCCGAATCTTGAGACACGGGGTCGGCGGGGCAGGGGCCGCGCTCTGGCGATCTGACGATGCGTTGGGCATGTGGAGTACTCCGCTGGGGTTCGAAGCCGCTCGATTCACACATTGATATAGGTTCGCCGGCATCGCCTTCAAACGTCGATGATACCGACTGAAGGGGGCATCTTTGAAACGATCGGATCGAAAAAAACCAACCACCGGTGGTGGCCCGTCTGCTTCAAGCAGGGTGCTCAGGCCTCGGCGTCGTGGCACTGGGCGTCGATGCGAAATTCGGTCCCGTCGGACAACTTCAGTATGGTCGAGATCTTCCAGCCGTCGCTGATCGCATTCGAAAAGGCCGGGTGCCGGTTGCAGTAGGATTTTGACCATCTGCGTTGGCGCTGCGCCAACCATCCGTCGTCGATCTGGGGCAACCGCAACTCAACTTTATGATGAAAAACCAGCGCCTTGCGGTCGCAGATGACATCGACTCCCGCCAACTGCGTCACGCGATCGACCCGGGCGCCCACGTTTACGGAGATATTGTCGCGGACCTTCTGGAAGAGGAGGCAATAAAGCTCGGGCGTCATTTCCGTTGGAAGGGACGTCTGACTGACGTAGCCGGTGAAGACGCCAATCTCCGCCGCGAGGAGAGTTGCCGCCAGACGCCACAGACGCATGAAACCCACCCGCTTCAGGACAGCCGAAAGGGAGTGTTAGATAAAATGACTTAACAGGACATTCCGATGACGGATGTTGTTTTTATCTGGCACTTGGCGGACATCGCCTCGCAGTTACAAAGTGATGCTGCCGGGGGTTGGGCTCTGTGCACTGGTGGCCGTGCCGCCCCCTCACGTTCGCGATGGCTCAGACCCGAGAAGCTGAGGCTTCCGGACGCCATGTCGCCGTGCCGCCGGCCCGGTCCGCGATTGGTCTTCAATGATGCCTCAAGACCGCGTTTGCTGCCGTTTGAGGAGTGTGGCAACACAGCAGACTAGAGCAGAGCCCGCCACCAGAAGACGGGCCGTGTCGGGAGGCGGACGTGGCCAGAGCATCATCTGCGATCAGCGCCAGTGGTGTGCGCTGCGCGTCCAGCGGCAGTGGCAACCTTGCCGAACTGGTTGCGCAGCTCTCTGCCGGACTGGGCCCTGGACCTTTCCAGCATATCGTCGCCTATTTCTCGACCGACTACGATGCGGAGTCTCTCGTGGCGGCTCTTGCTGCTGCATTTCCCGGTATCCCCGTTTCCGGCTGTTCGACGGCTGGCGCCATAACGCCGGGAGGTATGCTCGATGATGGCGTTCTGCTGATCGCGTTCCCCGTTGCCGGCTTCGCGGTTCACTCTGGGATCGTGGAAAACGTGTCGGAGTTCGGGGTGGAGCGGGCCACCGATCTGGCGCGAAGGTTGAAGAGTCGCATCGTTCCGGAGGAAGGCACCCGCCGCAAACCCGCCTTCGCGATCATGCTCGTCGACGGTACCTCGCACACGGAGGAGACGATCGTCGCCGCGGTCCACTGGGCAATCGAACACGTGCCGCTGATAGGCGGTTCTGCCGGTGACGGCCTGACGTTTCGCGGCGCCGTTGTCGTCCACGAGGGGCGGGTTCTCACGGATGCAGCGGTGTTACTGCTTATCGAGACAGACGTTCCGTTCCGCGTTTTCAAAACTCAGAACTTCGAACCCACTCCGATCAAACTTGTAGTAACAGCAGCCGATACGGAACGGCGTATCGTGAAGGAATTGAATGCGGAACCGGCCGCACGCGAATATGCATCAGCGATCGGTTTGCTGCCCGACGATCTCGGCCCGTTCAGCTTCGCTTCCTATCCGCTGGTCGTGAAAGTTGGCGGAAATTACTATTGCCGCTCCATCCGTAAGATGAACGAAGACGGCTCGCTCTCGTTCTTTTGTGCCATCGACGAAGGCCTCGTGTTCACGGTAGCACGTCCTCAGGACATGCTGCGCTCGACGGAGGAGGCGCTGGAAGCGATCGGTGATGAAATCGGCGGGATCGACCTCGTGATCGGGTTCGACTGCGTGTTGCGCCGGCTCGATGCCGAGAATCGTCAGATTCGTCATCAGATGGAAGATCTCTACCGGCGCTATGGGGTGGTGGGCTTCCATACCTATGGCGAGCAATTCAACGCAATGCATTTGAACCAGACCTTGACGGGGATCGCATTCGGAAAGGGTGCGAGCCATACGAGATGAAGAGTGATGAGGTCAGCTATCCAATTCCGCCCCGGCACGACGGTCCCGGCTCCGAGCTGGAACGCCGGCTCGAGAAGCTCGCCCGCATCAACGCTTCGTTGATGCAGCGCGTCGAGCGGTCCATGGATCAGCAGGCGAATGCCTATTCGCTGTTCCAGACCGCGATCGGTCTCGAGGGACAAGTGCGCCTGCGCACCGATCAGCTCAAGACCGCGCTGGACAGGCTGGAACAGGCCAACAGTGAACTGATGCTGGCACGCGATGCTGCGGAACGGGCGAACCGTTTCAAGACGCGGTTTTTCACGGCAGTCGGGCACGATCTGCTCCAGCCGCTGCATGCGGCGCGGCTCACACTGTCGGCGATGCTCGATGGGGAGCGGGACGGGGAGCAACAACGCCTCGGCGGGCAGGTGGACCATGCCTTGTCCACTATCGAAGAACTGTTGAAGACCATTCTGGATCTTTCCAAACTGGAAGCAGGGGTCACGGAACCGCAGATCCGTCTCATCGACGTCGACGAACTGTTTAGCGACGTGGTTTCGGATCTGGCACCGATCGCGCGCGCCAAAGGGCTTGTTCTGGGACACCGCGCGACACGGCTGATGGTTCGCTCCGATCCGATCATGCTGCGCCGTATCGTGCAGAATCTCGTGGCCAACGCTGTGCATTACACCGAGAAAGGGCGGATCCGCCTGCTCGCGCGCCGCCGCGGCGACGGGGTCCGGCTGGAGGTGTGGGACACTGGGCCGGGGATCGCGTCGGCTGAGCGTGACCGCATTTTCGAGGAGTTCCAAAGAGGAAGTTCATCGGAGACCGCTCGCGTCGGCGGCTTCGGTCTGGGGCTTTCGATTGTCCAGCGTATGTCCGAGGCGCTCGAGCACGATCTCGGATTGTGTTCGCGCGTCGGCCACGGGTCGTGCTTCACGGTCGTGACGCCAGTCGCCGCTGTACGCGATAGTCAGAAACCTGCCGAGCCCTATGTGATGCCGGGTTACGGCTTACCCGTCTCAGAGGTGCTCGTCATCGACAACGAGCCGACGGTGCTGGAAGCCATGCGGGCGCTGCTGAGCCGTTGGGGCTGCAAGGTGCGCGTCGCAGCCTCTGCGGAAGATGTCGATAAGATCCTTGCGGGCGATCCCGGGTACAGCCCGGACATCGTTCTTGCCGATTATCATCTCAACCGCGGGCAGACCGGCGTGGCGGTCGTGGCGGACCTGCGCCGACGGATGGGTCTCGAAGTTCCGGCTATCGTGATCTCGGCGGATCGATCGCTGACTCAGATGTCACTGGACGCCAACGGATCTATCGAACTGCTGCGCAAGCCCGTTAAGCCGGCCGAACTGCGGGCGCTCATGCTGCACGTCGTGGCCGGCGGCGCATGAGCCGGACGCAATAGCCGCGAGGTTTCAGTTGCCGCTCGCCAGTTTATCGAAGTCGATGCGGCTGACCTCGATTACCGCCTGCGTTCGCGAAGCAACGTCGAGCTTGCGCAGGATTTCTGAAACGTGGGCTTTGACAGTCGTTTCGCCGACCCCCAGTTCGTGGGCGATCTGCTTGTTCAGCAGGCCCTGACGAAGCATGTTCAGCACCCGAAGTTGCTGGGGCGTGAGTGACGACAATCGTGCCCCGATGTCGGAGGTCCCGGCGGGATCTCTGGCGGGGGGTTGATAGGATTTGGGAAGCGTCAGATTTCCGAGCAGTACCGTGTCGATGGCGTCGGCAAGTTCGGCTTTGCGGGCCGATTTCGGAATGAACCCGGCAGCTCCCAGCGACACCGCTTCATGGACGATCCGGCTGTCTTCCAACGCCGAGACGATAACTATCGGCTGTTTTGGATCGAGGCTGCGAAGCTCGAGGAAGCCCTCGAAACCTGACACACCTGGCATGGACAGATCGAGCAAAACGATATCGTAACGGTGCCCCCCCGCCATCAATTGTTTGGCCGCCTCGATGGAGGACGCTTCCTTTATGGCCGCGTTCGGCCGGCCCGATTTGATTGCCAGTGTCAGTGCGTCGCGAAACAGCGGGTGGTCGTCCACCACCAGGAAAGTCTCTTCCATCGACTCCAGCCCATATGCGGTCCAAGGTCCGCAGCTTCCCCATCCGTGGTCTACGTGAGCGGCGGGCCTGTGTCAAAAAAGTAGCACGCTAAGGTAATCTTGCAGGCTTCGGCACGAGCCGCACGGCCGCGCCGAAGTTGCCGATGCCGGTTTGCCCTTGAAAACCAATGCGCCGCGCGCCGATTTCAGACGCTTCATCAAAAGGTTGTTGCGGCGCGCCGAAGGGTCCGCGGGCTTGGAAAGCTGAGGGTCACTCTTTATAGTGAACGAGTGGCGGGCGAGGGGGCCTGTCTCGTCGCTGTCGGCGTCGCGTCGTCTTGTTGTGAGCAGCGTCTCCACGGGGTGATCCTTCGCGTTGCCGCACACCTATGTTAGCGGCTATCGGGCGATCGGAGTTGGGGAGCTCAGATTAGATGAGATGCAATCCTTGGCGGTGGCTTTGGGGCCTCTTGCTGATCGCCCCGGCAAGCTGGATCGTTCTCAACCTCCATCAGACCGAGATCGAAAACGAACTGCGCGTGCGGACCACCGAGGCGCTTGAGCGGGCGGGTCTGAGTTGGGCGTCCACGTCGTTCTCTGGCCGCGACGCCGTTCTGGCAGGACTTGCATCGGAAGAGGGTGACCCGGCGAAGGCGGCCGACCTGGTGCGCGACGTCTGGGGCGTGCGAAAAGTCGATGCGCGGACGGACCTCGTGAAGGCGGTGCCGGCGTTCACCTGGACGGCGGAGCGTGACGCAAACGGCTCAATCCGGCTGTCGGGATTTGTTCCGACCGAGGCATCGCGCAAATCCATCCTGCAAGCGGCGCGCAAGGCACTGCCGTCCGCACGAATCGACGACGAGATGAAACTGGCTCGCGGGGGCCCTGATCGCGACCTGTTCGCTGCCGCTGCCGGTTTCGGACTGAAGCAGCTGTCGGCCCTTCAGAGCGGCCGGGTGGAGCTTAACGGCACGAAGTTCACGATTTCGGGTTTGGCGCCTGATCAGACGAGCCTCACTGCGGTGCGGTCGAGACTGAAGTCGCTGCCCGCGGGGCTGGTCCTGGCAAGGGACGGCCTCACCGCGCCGAAAATCGATCCTTATGTCTGGGGGGCCATCGCGACCGCCAAACAGATCAGTCTGGCGGGCTATGTGCCGTCGGGTGACGTACGCGACGACCTGTTTCGGAAGGCCAAGGCGTTGTTTCCGGATCGTGCCGTTATTGATCGCGTCGAGGTCGGCGGTGGCGCGCCGGCCGGGTTTGCGGGCGCTGCAACGGCTGGGTTGGAGCAGTTGAAGCAACTCAAGGCGGGTGAGTTCTCGCTGTCGGGCAACTCTGCGATGCTGGAGGGCGAGGCCGCCGATCAACCGACCGCCGACGCGGTGACCAGGTCCTTTATCGCTGCCATTGGCGCTCCGCTGACCGCTCAGGCCAGGATTACGGCGCCCGAGCCGCCACCGGTCCCGCCTGCGGCGATTCCTGAAGCGCCTCCCGCGGCTCCTGTTCCGCCGGAGACCGCGCCGGTTCCGGCTGCCGAGCCGGTCGCGGAAGCGCCTCCTGCCGCGCCGGCCACGCCTCCAATCTACACGACCACGGCGCGCATCGACGGCGGGCAGATCGAACTCATGGACAATGTGCCGAGCGAGGACGAGCGCATTGCCGTCGTCGCAGCGACGCGCGGGCGTTTCCCCGACCTTTCCGTCAAGGACAGTTTCAATGTCGTTTCCGGCGCCGATGACGGCTGGAGAGCCTGCCTCATGGCGGGGCTCACCGGGCTTGGCCGGCTAAAGACCGGCGACCTGTCGCTGAGCGGCTTGTCGGTGACAGTCAAAGGTGTGAACGACGACGATGACATCGCGAAGGTTCTGGCGGACGAGGTGAAGACCGCTGCGAGTTCGAATTGCCAAACGACGGTCGAGGTGACGAGCACCGGCGAGAAGCAGGCCGAAGCCCGTCGGCGTGCCGAAGAAGAGGCGCGGCTCCAGGAGGAAGCGC
>JBLMYE010000356.1:0-4928 GCA_050258115.1 Deltaproteobacteria bacterium
TCTTCTTATGCATCGCTGCGGCCCTCCTCCTGCATCCATTTCCATTCCGCCGCCAGGGCGGCCCTCATACTGCGGCGCGCACGGGCCAATAGGGACTCGACCGCTTCCGCCGATACACCCAGCATACCGCCCACCTCCTGCATGCTGAGGCCTTCGTAATGAAACATGGTCAAAGCCAGTCGCTGCCGGTCCGGCAGGCGGTGCAGCGCGTCCTCCACGCGCTCCGCAAGTTCCTGCCGTTCCAAGCTGCGCAACTGATCGGCCGGCTGGGGCTGTTCGGGTAGATCGTCGGTGACATCAAGACGCCCGCGCACGCGCAGCCGGTCGATTGCGAGATTGGATACCACTTTCTTCAACCAAGGACCGACACCGCCCGGCCCAACGTCCAGACTTCCACCGAGCCGCCATAACCTCAGCAGCGCCTCCTGCGCCAGATCCTCGGCCTCCGCCTCGTCCCGCAGAAGCCTCCGGCCGAGCAGAATGAGCGCCGACATGTGCCGGTCTACGAGCAGCCGGAAGGCCGACGGATCACGCGACGCGACGCGCACCAGGAGAGCTTCATCCTCCCGATCCGCGCCCCGCCGTCCCGTTCCGGGTCTGCCGCCCGGCGCCATGTCACCTGCCGCCACTGCTCGCCCCGGCACCGCGCCGGCCAATGAGGAATGCATTAATTGTGCATCGTTCACGAACCGAATACCAGCCTGCATAATGGCAGCGCCGGGTTCCTCAGCGGGACGACCAGATCTGCCGCTCCATAGGGGGCAGATCGGCGGCCGTGATCCGTCCGTCGCGATCAAGGTCGAGACGGAGAAAGCGGAAGCGGGCATCGGCCGTGTATTCCTCCAGAGTCACTTTCCCATCACCATTCCGGTCGAGCGCATGAAGCCGCTTGCGCTTGCCGAATTCGATCTCTTCTGCGCGGCCGGCCTCATATTCCGCCTTCTCGATGACACCGTCGCCATTCCGGTCATAAAAGGAAAAGAGAAGCTGCCTCCGCTCCGCATTGCGCTCGGATCGCGAACCGCTCCGGGCAGCCTCGGGACGATCGGCGTCGAACTCTGCGCGTGTTACTTTTCCATCGCCATTGCCATCCAGCCGGACCAGCAGGCGTTCCAACCGCTGCTCTTGCCGCTGCTGCCGGAAACCGAGCGGCGCCTGGCCGAGTTCCGCGGGATCCAGCACCCCGTCGCCATTCTTGTCGCGCTTTGCGAAAGCCTCTACCCGGCGTTTCAGGAACTCATCGACGGAAACCGCCTGATCACGGTCCGCATCGAACCGCTTGAGGCCCTGACCGCCGCGTTGGGTGGCGGGCTGACCTGACCTTGCTCCCTCACCGTCGCCGACCGCAGCTATCGCGCCGGCTGCGCCCAAAATTGCAAACATGCCCGCAAAAGTTATTCCTGCCGCCTTACTCATACTGTCCTCCGCCGGCTTCCCGCAGAACCCTTCGTCCTGCCTTACGAAAGCTCAACGGACGTCACCCCCACAATCCGTCGGAGAACCGCTTGATGCTGAGAAATCAAACGACCAGCCGTTCGAAGCGATCGTGCGTGGCGCCAAGAACCTCTTTGAGTTTTAGCTCCAACGCTTCAAAGGACGGACAATCTCCGGCGCGCGCGGCAAGCTCCTTCAGGCCCTTCGAAGCGGCGGCTGGATCGAACACTCCGTCCTGGCAAAGCCGGAAAACCTGCGTGAGATCGTGAATGAGCCGTGTCGCTGAAATAAGGGCTTCGGCTTCCCCGGCGTCGAGGCAACCGGCGGCGCCGAGCTTCTGGAACGCGATACAGGTGTTTTGATCGAGCACGCCGGGATGGTGCGCCGCATGAACCAGTTGCAGGTATTGGGCGATGAACTCCAGATCGACCAGCCCCCCGCGAACCTGCTTCAGATCCCATATATTGTCCGTGCCCTTCTCGGCTGCGATGCGCGCCCGCATATCGCGAACATCCGCCGCCACCTTCGCCCGGTCGCGCGGGTGAACGAGCGTGGCGCGGACTGCCGCCTCGACCTTCTCCCGCAACTCAGGCCCACCGCTGACGACGCGGGCCCGCGTCAGGGCAAGGTGTTCCCACGTCCACGCCTCACTGATCTGATAGTCGACGAAACCGGACAACTGCGTCGCCACGGGCCCCTTCTGACCTGAAGGCCGAAGCCTGAGATCCACATCGTAGAGCGTACCCTCGGCCGTCGGCGCAGTAAGCGCCGTCACGAGACGCTGCGTGAACCGCGCATAGTACTGGCTGGGCGCTAGCGGCCTCTCCCCCGTCGACTGCGCCGCGGCCTCGTCGAAATCGTAGACGACGATCAGGTCGAGATCGGAAGACGCCGTCATCTCCCGCCCGCCGAGCTTGCCCATTGCAATAACGGCCGCGCCGCCGCCAGGCACCGTCCCATGAGTACGCTCCAGATCGGCACCAACCACGCGATGCAGGGCGGTGATCAGCCGATCGGCGAGGAGCGCATAGGCACCACCCGCCTGTCCCGCATTGATGGTACCGGACAGAATTTTTACTCCGATGAGGAAGGACTGCTCGCTGCCGACGACCCGCATCCGGTCGAGAATGTCCTGCTGATCCCTGGCCGATGCTATTTCCGCAGCGATCGCCGCGTCGATCTCCGCCGCCGCAGGCATGGCCGTCATTGCGCGCGGATCGATGACCGCATCGAGCAGACGCGGACGCTTGGCGAGCACTCGCGCAAGCCTTGGTGCCGTGCCCATTATGTCAGAGACGAGCCGCAGCAAACCCGGATTTGCCTTAAGCAGCGAGAAGAGCTGGACGCTGCCAGGCAGTGCCGCCAGAAAACGGTCGAACCCAGCGAACGCGAGGTCTGAATCGGCCGTTTCCGCCAGCGCGCTGATGAGCGAAAACTGAACTTCCGTCAGAAGCTCTCGGGCCCGCGCCGACCGCACCGCCGGATAGCGCCCGTGATGCCAGCCACGAACGGTCGAGAGGACCTCGGACGGCTGGGAGAACCCGAGCTTTTTGAGATGACCCACCGTATCGGGATCGTCGCGCTCACCGGCGAACACCATGTTCGCGCCATCCCCGGTCAGTTCCGGAGCACTCTCGAAGAGCTCTGAGTAATGCTGTTGCACGCGTTCGAGCGTCGCCGTGTAGCTGCGGGTAAAGTCGTCGAGGGATGCAAAGCCCGCAAACCGCGCGAGCCGCTGCAGCGCTGCCTCGTCGGACGGCAGCTCGTGGGTCTGCTCGTCAGCCACCATCTGCACCCGGTGTTCGATCCGCCGCAACTCCACATACGCCCGCGAGAGATCGGCGCGCACTTCTGCACGGATCCAGTTGCGCGCTTCCAGACAAATGAGGGCATCCAGCGTTCGCGGCACCCGAAGATCCGGCTGCCTGCCGCCCGCGATCAGTTGCTGCGTTTGCGCAAAAAACTCGATCTCCCGAATGCCGCCGGGTCCGAGCTTCACGTTGTGGCCGGCGACGCCGATACTGCCGAAACCCCGAAACGCGTGAATCTGCCGCTTCATCGCATGAATGTCGGCGATTGCCGCATAGTCGAGATAACGCCGCCAGATGAAGGGGGACAGTTCCGACAACAGCCGCGCGCCGGCTTCCCTGTCGCCGGCCACCGGCCGCGCCTTGATCAGGGCGGCACGCTCCCAGTTCTGCCCGAAGCTCTCATAATAGATCATCGCCGCATCGGTCGAGAGCGCAACCTGCGTGGCACCAGCGTCGGGTCTGAGCCGCAGATCCGTGCGGAACACATATCCGTCCGCGGTCCGTTCATCGAGAAGCCGGACGAGATCACGGGTGATGCGCACGAAAAACGGCGAGGGCTCGATCGATTTTTTCAGCCGCGCGCGAGAGAGATCGTAGAAAACGATGAGATCGATGTCGCTCGAATAGTTGAGCTCGGCCGCACCATATTTGCCCATGCCAAGGACGATGTAGCCGGTGTTGGCTCCACCGTCACCGGGATCCACGGCAATGTCCCCTCGGCCACTTGCCAAGCGAAACAGGAAATCGACGCTGGTCTGCACCGCCGCATCCGCACACTTGGTCAGCGTCTCGGTCACGGTCATCACCGGCCAGACCTCTCCGAGATCCGCCAACGCCACGAGAAGCGCCACCTCCGACTTGTACGCCCGCACGAGACGCATGGCCGCCGCCATTTCCGTCGCGGCCGCCATGTCGCGATGAAGCCCTTCGGTAAGATCATAGAAGTGCACGGCCGGATCAGCAGCGAGCAATCGTTGCAGCCGCGCGGGATTGCGCAGCATGACCGCCTTGAGATACGGAGAGCCCGCGATCACGCCCGCAAGGAACGACGCGAGCCGTTCGTCGGCGAGAGACTCGGCGAGGTTGGCGAGTGAGGAGGCCGCCCCGATCTCAGAACGCAGAGCATCAACCTCCCTGCGTCCGGTTCCATCTGCATCATCCAGCGGAATAGGACGGATACGATCCGCCAGAATTCCGCACCCTGCTCCCGACAGCTGCACGCCCTGTTTCCCCGTTGCTTCGAGGCCGGGTATTTAAGCGCCGGCCCCCGCGCGCCCGCGCGGCAGAACGAGAACAGCTCTGAGCCCCGGAGCATTGTCTTCGAGACGTACCGTGCCATGGTGCAGGCGCGCAACCGCCGCGACGAGACTGAGGCCGAGCCCCGTGCCTGGCTTCGTTCGGCTTGCCTCGAGCCGCACGAAACGCTTGAGGGCGCGCTCCCGGTCCTCAGCACTGATCCCCGGCCCCCGGTCAGCCACAGCGATTTCCACTTCGCTGGTGTGCGGCGTGACCGAAATCGCAATCGACCCCGGCCCCACCGGCTCGGGCCGTCCATACTTGATGGCGTTGTCGATCAAATTCGCCACCGCCTGGCTGACAAGGTGCCGGTTTGCGATGATTTCCGGCCCTGCCCCCGCATCGACGGTCAATTCCAGCCCTTGCTCGTCGGCGACCGGCTCATAG
>JBLMYE010000357.1:0-2724 GCA_050258115.1 Deltaproteobacteria bacterium
CAGGCCCGGCGACACACCGCGTGGGTCAAGATTTTGAGATGGGCGCTGCCCGCTTCGGGTGTTGCGATGAGCGCCCTCTACGCCAGTGCGCTGATCGGATCATCGGATTACTCCGACCCTCTCTCCGGCGTTGCGCTGCCTCGCATCACGCCGAAAGACCTTGTGATGCAAAACCCGAACTATGACGGCGTGACTGCAGACGGTGGAACGTACCGCGTCGCGGCCGCGCGCGCCCGCCAGGATTTCAATCGCACCGACATCATCGAGTTGGAAGAGATCACGGGCGACCTCGTCGCCAAGGACAAGTCGACCACGAAGCTGACGGCCGTTCGCGGGCAATTCAATCACAAAGAGAGCGTGCTGGACCTGGAGGACAAGATCGAGATCCGCTCGGACAACGGCTTCACCGCGGATCTGACGAGCGCCGTCGTGCGCCCACGCGAAGGCCGGATCAACAGCGATGAACCCGTCCGCGTCGGCTTTCCCGCAGGCAGCGTGGCATCTAAGCGTCTCGAAATCCGCCAGAAGGAACGTGAAGTGACCTTCGTCGAGGAAGTCGTTGCCGTGCTGACTCCGCCGAGGAAGGACGGTGATGGTGGGGCGGCAAAGACCCCGGCGGCAGATTCGCTGATCGGCAGTGCCGAAGGCCCGGTGAATATCGAGGCCGCGCGTCTGGATATTCTTGACCTCGACAAGCGGGCCGTATTCACGGGCAACGTGCGCGCGTTACAGGCCGGCTCGGCGCTGCGAACGCCGGAACTTACGGTGCATTACGAGGGCAGTACGACGGCCCTTCCCGGCGCGCAGGCGAACGGATCAGGCCCCGGTGGTAAGCTGACCCGTATCGTGGCGAAGGGGCCGTTCGAAATGACCCGGGAGAACGGAGATCGCGTCACCGGCGATGCGGCAAGCTTCGATGCAGTCGCTGAAACGGGCGTACTCGCTGGCAACATCATGATGACGTCTCCGCCGGACCGGCGGGTGACGGCTGATCGCGTTGATCTCGACCAGCGGCGCGACGGAGCGGTGCTCTCCGGCAATGTGGTGCTGGTCAGCGGAGATACCGTGCTCAAGGGGCGGCAGCTCGCCATCGATCGCGCAGGCGGCCGTACGTCGCTGACGGCTCCGCCGATGGCGGGCAGCGGTCCCGGTCGCATCAGCGCGCGCTTCGTGCAGAAGGATACCGGCAAGAAGAAACAACCTCAGCCGGAAGCTGCGGCCTCCGGCGTGGCGCAGTTCAAGACGTCGCCGGATGCGCCGGTCGATGTGGAGGCGGATTCGCTCGATGTGGACGACAATGCGCGTGTCGCGGTTTTTCGCGGCGACGTCGTGACCCGGCAGGGCGAAGTGACAATGCGGTCATCGGAGATCCAGGCGTTTTATACGGGATCGGCGCGGCTTGCCGATACGTCGGGCGCGGCATCCCAAAGTCCGGCAGGCGGCGGGACCCAACTGAGCCGCATCGACGCCAAGGGAGCCGTCGTCGTGACCAGCGAGGACGGACGCAAAGTGACCGGCAGTTCGGCGCGCTTCGACGCCAAGAGCAACACTGTGGTGGTATCGGGAGACGTCGAACTTTCCCAGGCCGGAACCGTCGTTCGGGGCAACCGGCTCGTCATCGACATGACCACAGGCAAGGCCACCATCGATACCACCGCGCAGAAAGCCGTCGCCAAGCCTTCGGAAGGCTGGTCGAGCGAAATTCAGGGAAGCTCGACGGGTGGCCGGCCAAGCGCTATTTTCTTCCCCGACGAGTTGCGGAAAGCCCAACAGCGCGCCGGTCAGAAGCCTGGCGCCGCCAAGCCGCCGTCCAACACGATTGCCCCCGAACTGGACGGGTGGAATTCTGAAACCGTCGCCCCCGCGGCCAAGCCGTGACGACACCCGAACGGGCAGGATAGCCGCGCGTGAAGATCAGGTCGCTGTCAGGTCTGTTGAATTTTCCGGCCGTCTGGAGACGGGCGGCGAACGGGCCGCCAGGTTTTTCAGACTCAGCGTCAGGCTATGGGAGGCATGACGCGGACGCGGAGGCGGTCGACGCTTCGATGGGCGGCGAAGGATGGCTCACGGTCGTCGACGTCAAGAAGGCTTACCGGAAGCGTCAAGTCGTCAAGGGCGTCAGTCTGGCCGTGGGACGCGGCGAGTCGGTCGGGCTCCTCGGTCCGAACGGTGCCGGTAAGACGACGGTTTTCTACATGATCACGGGCCTGGTACCCGCCGACGCCGGTCGCATCACCATCGACGGACGCGACGTGACGCGGCTGCCCATGTACCGGCGGGCCCGTCTGGGCATTGGCTACCTGCCTCAGGAAGCTTCGATCTTTCGCGGTCTGTCGGTGGAAGACAACATCATGGCCGTGCTGGAACTGGTGGAACCGGACCGTCGGCGCCGCAAGGAGCAATTGGACAGCCTGCTCGAGGAGTTCCGGATTACGCGGCTGCGGAAGTCGCCCTCGATCGCGCTGTCGGGCGGTGAGCGGCGGCGCTGCGAGATCGCACGCGCCCTGGCCTCGCGTCCGTCGTTCATTCTATTGGACGAGCCGTTCGCAGGCATCGACCCGATCGCAGTCGGCGATATTCAGGAGTTGGTCCGGCATCTTACCGACCGCGGGATCGGCGTTCTCATCACCGACCATAACGTTCGCGAGACACTGAGCCTTATCGACAGGGCCTATATCATCTACGATGGTCAGGTTCTGACGCACGGTAAGCCTTCGGAAATCA
>JBLMYE010000358.1:0-3325 GCA_050258115.1 Deltaproteobacteria bacterium
AGCGTCAGCGCCGCAGAAAGCAGGACGGGCTTCAGAGCCGTGGCGCCGTCCTGATTATAGCCGATCCGTTGTGCGCCGGCCGGTGCTGCGGGAAGCCCCGCAAGTGTTGTCTTCGGAGTGATCACGTTGATGGCGCGCGGAGCAACCCCTGATCCATAGTAGCCCGGCGGATGATCGAGACTAGCCAGAACTTTGTCGGCTTCGGCCCGCTTCAGTGGTTGAGCGGTCGGAGGTGGCGGCTTCAAAGCGCCGAAAGCATCGAGTGTCTGCGTCGGCGCGAGCGTCTCGGGAACAGCCGCGTTCACAGCCGTCTCGGATGTTGCGGCCGCGCTGTCGTCTTGCGACGGCGCCGCAGACGGATTCCCAAGTTCCGTGATCCGCCGCAGCATTTCGACGAACAGGCCCGACATGGGCAGGTTCGACCAGTCCGAGTTGGCCGTCACATGGAACAGGATCAGATAACCCTCGCCCTTGCGTGTTGCGGTGACGAGCGGCGTGCCGTCGTTGAGCCGCGCCCACACCTTGACCTCGGGCGTCAGAAGCGCCGGATCTGCGAGAACCTGCCGCTTGACCGAGACGTCGGACGGGATCGTGAGGCCCGCAAAAATGCTTTCGTCGTCGAACGCCGCGAGCGGTTGCGGCGTCGACCACGACAGAGCCCCGCCAAGCGAGCGGCCGCCTGCACGCAAGCCGACCGGAAGAAGATCGTCGCCGCCTTTTTCCAGACGCGGCCCGGCGAACCGGACCAGCACGCCACCCTTTTCTACCCAGTTCGTAACCTGCTCCGCGGCCTCGCCGGAAACCGTTCCGATGTCGGCCAGCATCATCACGCTGGCGCGGTCGGCGATGATCGCCTTGATGCCCGCCGCCAGGTTCTTCTCCTTAGGCACGATCAGTTCGGAGAACGGCTGCACAGCGCGCTGAATGTAGTAAAGCGGCGCCAGCAGGGGCTGTGCCTGTTCCTGCGCTTCGCCGCTGATCAATCCCACGCGCTGCCATTGAGAGCGCTGGTCGAGAAGACTGACGCTTCCGGCCGAACGTGTTCCAGCGATTTCCAGACGCGTCACCTGATTGCGCAGTTCGAGCGGCATCTCGATGGCAGCGGTCGCGACCGTCTCGCCCGCGCCGAGACGGAAGGGTGCTTCACCCAGGCGCTGGCCTCGCGCCGAGTAGGCATGAACCACGCCCTCGCGCGCATTGCCGCCGGTTCGCACGATACGGGCGGTGAGCTTTCCATCGGCGCCGACCGCAGCGGACAGGCCCAATGGTTCGTTCTCGGCCGACACGTCCACCAGGGTCAGATTGCCGTTGCGGGCGGCTTTCGCCAGGAAGTCCCCAAAGGCCGCCGCCTTTCCATCATGATCCACGCCATCGGTCAGCCACACGACGCTGGCCGATGAGATCTCCGCCTTTGCGAGCGCATCTCCCAGAGGAGAGACGAGCGCAGCGCGATCGGGTGCGAACGGCTGCGGCTGCAAAGCGGCGGCAGTCGCCCGCGCATCGATCGGCGCTTCGAGTTTAACCGTTGGCGCCTTGGCCGCGGCTGCCGTCCCAAAAACCGCCACGGGGCGGCCATCGCTTTCCGCTTCGTCGATGAGCCGTTCCACCATGCCGAGCCGCTGGTCCCACGCGCCGGCCGAGGCCCAGCCGTTGTCCACCGCGATGACGAGCGGCCCCGTTCCCTTGATGGGCGACTGCGACTGCGGATTGAGAACCGGCTCGGCGAGCGCGAAGATAACCAGCGCGGCCGCCAGCAGCCGGATGAGCAGAAGCCACCACGGCGTCTTGGCCGGAGTCTTTTCCTTATTCTCGATGCCGACGAGAATGCGGGTCGGCGGGAATTCGATCTGTCTCGGCCGGGGCGGAACCGTCCTGAGCAGCCAGTAGATCAGCGGAAGCGCGGCGAGCGCCGTCAGCAGCCACGGATTGAGGAACGCAAGAGCGGAGATCCCCATCACACGGCCTCCACGTGAGAATCCGCGCGGTACACTGCGCCCATTTCTCCGGCCAGCCTCATGACCAGTGTGAGCAGGGGTTCGGAGGCGGGACGGTCGGTGTGATGCACGAGAAATGACCAGCCGAGCCGATGGCAAAACTCTTCGATCTGGGCGCGGTGTCCGGCGAGCCGCTTCTGGTATTCGCCCCTCAGCGTCTGGACACGGTCGGCCAGAAATCTCTCGCGGCCCGACGGATTGGCGAATTCCGCCCGCCCGTCGTAGGGCAGTGTCTCTTCCGCCGGGTCGAGGATCTGCACCATGTGTCCGCGGGCGCCGAGCGAGGCCAGTTGCTCGATACGCTCGCGAATAGCTGGGACCGGAGCAAGAAAATCACCAAACAGCAGAACTTCCGCATGACGGGGAATCTGCTGCTGCGGCGGCCGGCTCTTCGCAATGAGCGGCGTGCCGATGTTGGCGATGATCGCCTCGGCCAGTTGCGGCGCGATCTTGCGGCTGCCTGACGGCTGCGCCATTGCCATCAGCCCGACACGCTCGCCTCCGCGCACCAGAAGCTCGGCAGCAGCGAACATCAGGACGACAGCCCGATCGCGCTTCGTGACCGCAGAGAGATGGCTCTTGAAGTCCATGGACGCCGAGAGGTCGGACCACATCCAGACTGTATGCGCGGCCTCCCACTCGCGCTCGCGCACGTAGAGATGATCGGACGACGCCGAGCGCCTCCAGTCGATCAACTGCGCACTGTCGGCGCTTTCATAGGTCCGGAATTGCCAGAACGTCTCACCGGGACCCGATCGGCGCCGCCCGTGGATGCCGTGCGCCACGGTTTGCGAAATGCGTTTGGCGTCGATCAGGAGATCCGGCAACCGGTCGGCAAGCGCATGCGCGCTCTCCTGAAGACGGCCGAGCGAGCGCTCATCGCCATTCAGGTTACCCGTTGCCGACCTGTGGTCCATGGTCGATGCCATAGGGCGCTTATCCGGCCTTCGCAGCCAGCCGGGCAATGATCCCGGCGAGATCCTGATTGTCGGCCCGCGCGGCGAACTTGAGCGCCATGCGATGCTTCAGGACCGGCTCGGCCAGGCCGATGACATCGTCGACAGAAGGCGCAAGCCGCCCGTCGATCAGGGCCTTGGCCCGAACGGCGAGCATGAGGGCCTGGCTGGCGCGCGGCCCCGGCCCCCAGGCGATATAGCGGTCGACTTCGGCATCGGCCCCCGTTCCGGGGCGGGCCGATCGCACAAGCGTCAGGATCGCTTCGACGACTTTGTCCGGGACAGGGATCTGTCGCACCAGCCGCTGGATCGCCATCAGTTCGGCCGCCGTCAGGATCGTCTCGAGCCTGCGTTCCTCCGTTCCTGTGGTCGAGT
>JBLMYE010000359.1:0-2629 GCA_050258115.1 Deltaproteobacteria bacterium
CATATCGACAACATCGCGCGCTTCGTTGCGCCGGGACGCGTCGTTTGCCAGTCGGCGAGCGGGCCGGACGATCCCAATGGAGACGTGCTCGACGCCATTGCCGCGACCCTGGCGCGGTCCACGGATGCGAACGGCCGCAAACTCGACGTGGTCCGCATCCCCGGCGTCGGTCTCTTTCGTAATGCGCTTGGTGAGATATCTCCCGCTTCACACATGAATTTCATCATCGCAAATGGGGTCGTCGTGGTTCCCGTGTACGGTTCGGCCAGCGAGGCGGCGGCATTGGATGCGCTGCGTTCCGTGTTTCCCGGACGCGCCGTCGTCGGCGTGCCGTCGATCGGCTTACTCGGCTCGGGGACGGCCGGCGGCGGATCTTTTCACTGCATCACGCAGCAGCAGCCTCTCTGAGGAGCGATTGATCGATGGCAAAGCCCCGCTCTATCACGGTCGCCGGCATCCAGACCCGCTACGGAGCGGACATGGCCGACAACATCGCGCGCACGGAGGGGTTCGTACGTGAAGCGGCGCGAAAGGGTGCCCAGGTCGTCCTGCCGTCGGAACTCTTCCAGGGAATTTATTTCTGCACCAAGCAGGACCCGAAGTGGTTTCTCACTGCCTACCCGGCAGAGACGCATCCGTGCGTGATTGCGATGCAGAGGCTCGCGCGGGAACTGGGGGTCGTCATTCCGGTGTCGATCTTCGAGAAGGACGGACCACGCTACTACAATAGCATCGTGATCGTCGATGCGGACGGCACGGCGCTCGGCATCTACCGCAAGAGCCACATTCCCGACGGGCCCGGCTACCAGGAGAAGTATTACTTCCGTCCCGGCGACACGGGCTTCAAGGTTTGGAACACCAGGGCCGGGACGATTGGCGTCGGGATCTGCTGGGACCAATGGTATCCTGAATGCGCCCGCGCCATGGTGCTTCAAGGTGCCGAGGTTCTCTTCTATCCAACGGCGATTGGATCTGAACCTTACGACGCGGCCCTCGACACGCATCTACAGTGGCAGCGCGCCATGCAGGGACACGCCGTCTCCAATGCCGTACCTATCGTGGCGGCCAACCGGATCGGACTGGAAGACAACGACGGCGCAAAGCAGAAGTTCTACGGTCACTCTTTCATCGCCGACCATCGCGGCGAGATCGTCGAGAGCTTTGGAGAGAAAGACGAGGGCGTCCTAACCCACACCTTCGATCTGGGTCTGATCGAAAGCTATCGGGCCGACTGGGGCTTCTTCCGCGACCGGCGCACCGATCTCTATGCGAAGAGCATCATCTGAGCTTTAGAGATCGAGCTTCAGCTGTCTGCTGCGAGTGGGGGTCGGCGACGCCGCCCCTGATGTCTGTTGCTCGCCAAGCCATCTCATGACCGCCGCCACGGCATGCTTCAATTCGGCCTCGTCCAGCGGCTTATATGGAGGGATTGCGTGCCATTTGGCGAGGCATCCACGGCAGCAGGTCGCCGTCGCATGCTGCGCGATGAAAACCGGGTGACCGCGCATGGGGGTCTGCTTGCCGTCGTTCTTCGGATAAGCGGGGCCGAGCCGCTCGCGTATGATGCGGCGGGCGTGACCTGCGATTTCCTCTGCCCCCTGCTCCTCGAAGTAGGCTCGCTCCTTTGGACCGAGCCGGAACCGCATGCGGAACGCAGAGGCCTTAAGTGCGCCAAAAACGTCGTCGAGTGCCCGCATGAGGATCGTATATCCTGTCGCCGCCGTCTAAATGTACGATGTTCGCGCCACGACAGCGACCCAAGAAACCGGGGCCTCGCGGCGTAGCGCCGCGCTTTGGCCCGCTCTGTGCCTAGGAATGCCCTTATTCGAAAGTTACCAAGCGTTAAGGGTTCATCGTTAACTCTTCCGAAAAGACTTTTTGCCAGCGCGCGTTGCGCGCGCACGTGTTGCTTTTCCGGGTGGCTCAAGCACCCGGAGTTTGGGGGCCAGCGCTTGGGCGCACATCGTGCCACTTGGACGAGAGCGTTTCGGCTCGCGATGGTCCTCGCCGCGGCTACGGTGACGGGCGCCAACGTGGATGCCGCCGGCGAGACGCGCACGATCTGGATGTATAACATTCACACCGAGGAGACGATTTCGATCGTCTACAAGAAAGATGGCAAGTTCGTTCCCGAGGCTCTGAAAAAGCTAAACTGGTTTCTGCGCGACTGGCGGCAGAACAAAGCCATCGAGATGGATCCCGAGACGATCGACATCGTTTGGGAAATGCACAACGAGCTCGGCTCTCAGCAGCCCGTACATATCATCTGCGGATATCGCTCCAGCGGCACAAACGAAATGCTGCGCCGGACGGTGGGCGGACAGGCGAGCCAGAGCCAGCACATCACCGGCAAGGCCATAGATATCCATTTTCCGGACATCCCGGTCCGGCAATTGCGGTACTCGGCGATGATTCGCGAGCGCGGCGGTGTGGGCTACTATCCGACGTCCGCGATCCCATTCGTTCACGTCGATACCGCGCGTGTTCGCTCGTGGCCGCGCATGACCCACGATGAATTAGCCCTGCTCTTTCCGCGCGGACATTCCAAGCATCTCTCCGCCGAGGGTCGGTCGCTGGAACCCGGTGACGCCGCCGCCTCCCGCCGCCGCCAGCCTCAGCTGGCGCAGCA
>JBLMYE010000360.1:0-4808 GCA_050258115.1 Deltaproteobacteria bacterium
CCGGTGGTCTGTCTCAGGGAGCTGAGAACTCAAGTCCAACGGATGGAAACGCCGTCTATTCCGGCCGATTGATCAATTTTGTTCGGGGACCTTTTCCACGGCCGGCGCGCTGCCCCAGCCGCGTTCGATGAGGAACAACTCCTCCGCACCGGTGAGTTCGCTGTGCCCTGGCAGGTTCTTGACGGCAGTGCCGACCATTCCGTCGAGCACGTTACCGTCGCTCTGGCTGGCATTGAGTGCCGACGCGGCAGCCTCGCCGCCCGTCAGCACGGTAATGCGCCAGTCTCCGTCGCCCTCGCGGCAGGCGAGTCCCTGCGGACCCTTATTCCGGCCGACGATTTCGTATTGCCGGCAGATCCGCCCGTCGCCGTCCCGGACGGTGAGTACGGGCCGGATATCGCCTTCCTTGACGAGCTTGCTGTCTCCCGAGGGGACACGCTCGAGCGTGGTCTGCAGGCGGCCTGAAGCAATGAAGCCGTCGCGATCCGCCACCAGCAGCGGCTCCTCGCCGGACGGCGCCGTCAGCAGCGCAGATCCGATGCCGATGCCCACGGCGAGCGCCGCCGCGTAACCCAAAGCCGGGGTCAATCCGAACCCGTTGGGAAATAGCCGGTCGAACAATCCCGTCCGGGCGGAAGAGGAGGAAGCTTTGGCGGCAGGCTTCGTCCCGCGAATGGTATCGATGAGGCGATCTGGAATTGGAGCGTCGAGAATGGCATCGAAAGCCGCGAATTTTCCAGGTCCCGTCGCAACAAATGGTTCGAGCCGGGCCCGCACCGCCGGATCGACGGCAAGGATGCTTTCCAGCCACGCTTTTTCCTCGGCCGAAACCTGGCCGTCGGCGTACGCCATGATGAGTTCGTCAGGAACGTGAACCATGGAGGCGCTCCTGAAGTTCGGGGGTGGAAATGCCAGCGTCGGCGGCGATGTGCTGGTGGAGCGCTTGCCGCGCTCGTGAAAGACGGCTCATGACCGTTCCGATCGGGACATTGAGGATAGAGGCGGCGTCCTTGTAGGAAAGACCGTCCACGCAAACCATGGTGACGAGAACTTGCTGATCCGGCGGCAGCCTGTCCATGCCCCGGCTGACGGCCGCGAGCGTGAGCCGGCCTTCGGTGACCGCCCGGCCGTCTTCACCCATGACACCCACCGCCTCGTCGATGTCGAGCGACGGACCACGGACTTTGTCGGACCGCTTGCGGTCGAGCCAGAGGTTTTGCGCGATGCGATACATCCAACTCTCGAGCTTCGTTCCCGGCTCCCATTGATCCAGACGTGCGAGCGCACGCTCGCAGGTGTCCTGAACGAGGTCGTCGGCCTGATCCATGTTTCTCGTGAGCGCGAATGCGAACCTGCGCAGGCGCGGCAGGAACGCGATCATTCGAGCCCTTACATCTTCCGTCACGGAATGCCCTCTCCGCGGCGCGTTGCCATAAGAACGCGGTTGTTGCTCGGATATTCCATCCCCCCGGTCGAAGGGAAGGCGCTATTGCGGCGCGATGCTGACACGGCCGGGCCCCAAACGGGCCGAGGCCGCGCCATAAAGCAGCGGTAGCTCTCGGGCGGGCGGTGGAGGAATGCCGTCGCGTTTCGGTCCGGGTTCGTCTAGGTCTATGGGAAATCTCATAAAAATCCTGACGGCTGCGATCGAAACCCTGTCGCGTGTGCCGGTACTGGTGTTGCGTTGGCTCTATGAGTGCGTCGCCTTCAACCCGCGCCTCGGACCGTTGCGATACGGTTTCCTGGCGGGTCTGGTCTATGTCGCGTTCGCTTTGTGTCTCGTTTATGTCGTAGCGCCCGTTCGGGCCCTCACCGGCTCCTACACTGTGGCGGAAAAGCTGAAGTACGACGCGGAACGCTGGATTGCGACCGCGATCTATGACCACCGCGGCAGTTTCGTGGGCACCTTCGATCCGCGCCTGGATAGCGTGCGGGACGTGAACTACACGAGCCGGTCGATCGAACTTGGCGACTACACCGCCAATCCCGACCATAAGTCGATTCCGGTGCGCGAGGTCCCCGACTATTATTGGAAGTGCCTCCTCTACCACGAGGATCGCTATCTCGGCACCTGGCTCAATCCGTTCGGCATCGATCTGCTGGGCGTCTTGAAGATCCCTCTGTCGTCGATCGAGCGCACCATTGCGAATGCACGCCCTTCAATCGGTGTGGGCGGTTCGACGCTGCCCATGCAGTTCGTGCGGGTGATCTACAAGACTCCGCCCGATGCCGGCGAAGGCAGCTTGCAGAAATTGCGGCGCAAAATCGGAGAGTGGTGGCTCGCTCCCGTCATCCATCGTGTTCTCACCCGCGACGGCGATACGGCTCTCAAGCAGTGGGCCGCCAACCACATCTGGCTCGCCCAGAGAACCGGAGGCGCCCCGCTTCACGGGGTTGAAGTGACGAGCCGCATCGTGTTCGGCAAGGAAGCACGGGAACTCTCGATCGCCGAGCAGATGGTGCTCGCTTCCGCCGTGAACAAGCCGATCATTCTGATGCCCGGCAGCGACCGGCTTAACATTGTGCGCGTCGATCGCTGGCGCTACCTCACCGAGGTGCGTGCCCGCACCTGTGCCGAGAAACTCATCGACGATGAAAAACTGAAAGCCGAAGTGGTCTTCGAACTTGTCGGGCTCGCCGGCGGTCCGCCAGATCCCAAGGTGCGGCCGCGATTGCAGGAAGCTTTAGAAAAGTTCGCACCGGCCCTCGCGTCGCGCGCCCATGCCAATCCCGTCATTCGAGCGAATGCGTTGATGCCGTCCGCACGCTTCGGCGTCCGCGAGGAGATGAAGCAGACGTATGGGTTTGCCTGGCGCTCCTACGTGCGCGGCGTGACGACGACGCTGGATGCGTTGGAAAATCTCGAGTTCGGCTCGAAGATCGCCGCCGGGTTCACGCTCGATCCGGCGCGGGCGAGCGCCGACCTCAGAGTCCCTGACGTGGTTGTCGTCGCAGCGGACCATAACGGCGAGATCGTCCGATACTTCGAAACCGGCCAAACGGCCGCTTATTTCGGCTCCTCCGTCGCGCGAAGCGCAGCGACCGGACGCTACGAACCCGAGCATGATCCACGCATGATCGCTTCGACGGGCAAGATCATCGCGGCCATCGCTATCGCTAATACCATGCGAGACTCGGTCGAGAGCCCTTATCTCGACACGCAAGCTCCTGCCACGGGACTCGATACGTGTGCTCGCGGCGGCACGGAGAAGAAAACGCGCCGGGCGATTGTCGCCTTCGCCTGCTCATTGAATGCGCCGCTACTCGACCGGACCGCCCGGGTCGGCCAGTCCAGCGTGCGCCAGCTAATCACGCGACTGGGATTCACGATGCCCCCGGCAGACGCGTCGGGCTTCGAAGTGCCGCCCTCGACGGCAGCCGTTCTTGGGCAGATTTCGGGGAGCCCGCGGCGTGTTCACATGATGTCGTCCGTGGTGCTCGCCGCGCTCCTCGGTCGTGGCTCTCGTCCCGTGAAGCTGCCGACTCTGGTGAAGTCCTACGACTTCACGGTCAAAGCGACAGAAGACGGGGCCGCTGTTCCTGGCTATGCGGGTGTCATGCCCTATGACGTAGTGAAGCCGGCCGCTGTTCCGATTGTTCGCAGGCTGCTGGAAGCGCCTCTCTGTTACACGACAGGTAAGACACCGGCAGGCACTCTGCGCTCTCTTTCGCACTGGTGCGCCGCGCGACGGTCTGACCTGCGCCTTCACTTCGCCAAGACCGGCACTCAGGTCACGGAGGACCCCAATGCCACGGTCGACGTCTGGACGACGGGTGGCCTGCAGTTCGATAGTGGCGCCGCCTACAGTTACGTTGTTCTCGTCGGCACCGGTTCCGCGCGCGAGCCGTGGGCCACGTCCCTGCATGCCGCCCAGGTCGCCGCGCCGCTGCTCGAAGTCCTTCTCCAGGATCTCGCGAAGCTCGCGCGCGCCAATCCGCAGCGCCACCTTCTGGCGCCGCCGGCGTCGCCCCGCCGGCTGCCGGTCGCTGGGATGCAGAAGGCGGCGGGCCTGAGCCCCGGTCACGAAACGCGGCGCGGTCTTCGGCCGTGATCCGGGAACCCGAGGCGCGACGCGCCGCCACCGGCCGATCGCTTGCGCGCCGGCCGCTTTTCGCGCATGGAAGGCGCGATTTCACGCAGAAGACAGCGACGGGGACAAAACATTATGAAGCTCGTGCGGTATGGAAATCCTGGCGAAGAAAAGCCCGGTCTCGTGGATCAGGCCGGCCATATCCGGGATCTCTCGGCCCATGTCGCGGATATCGGCGGGGCGACCCTCGGGCGGGAAACCCTGGACCGCCTGCGCGCGCTCGATCCCGCCAAGCTGCCTCTCGTCCCGGAAGGCGTCCGCCTCGGTCCGCCGGTGTCCCGCCCCTGGAGCTTCATCGCCGTGGGCTTGAACTATGCCGATCACGCCCGCGAGACCGGTCAGGAAATCCCGTCCGAACCGATCCTCTTCAACAAGCTGGGTAACTCCATCTGTGGTCCCAATGACGACGTCATCTATCCGAAGAATGCGGACCGGATGGATTGGGAGCTGGAGATCGCGTTCGTCATCGGCAAGCGAGCCCGCTACGTCGATGAAAAGGACGCCATGGATTACGTCGCCGGATATACCATCTGCAACGATGTTTCCGAGCGCCGGTTCCAGATGAAGAGAAACGGCCAGTGGATGAAGGGCAAGTGCGCCGAAACATTCGGCCCGCTCGGGCCCTGGCTCGTGACAGCTGATGAGACCGACCCGTCGAACCTTGCCATGGAACTGAAGGTCAACGGAGAGACGCGCCAAAAAGGCTCGACCTCGACG
>JBLMYE010000361.1:0-7265 GCA_050258115.1 Deltaproteobacteria bacterium
CCAATGCCGAAAAGCAGCGCGCCTATGAAGCGAAGCGCGCCCGCGCCGCGGCCGAAGCCCGCGCCCGTGCAAAGGCGAAGGCAGAGGCGCAGGCTCGCGCCAAGGCCGAAGCCCGGGCTCGCGCAATCGCCAAAGCGGAAGCGAAGGAACGGGCCATCGCCGAAGCGACGGCCGAGGCGAGCCGCGAAGTCGCCAAGGAATCGCAGGTTGCCGCCGCCACGGACACAGTTCCGTCTGCCGTGACGGACGAAACGCCGATCTCTGCGGAAACCCACGCGCTTGCTCCTGCGACGAGCACTTCGCCAGCCGCCACGACGACCACGGCCGCGACCGACTCGACGCCATCCGAAACGACGGTCTCGACGTCGGAGCCCGCAGCGGCCTCGACCGCAGTTGAAACCGGCTCGACCGAGCACACCGGTGAGTGCCGCCGCTACATCCCCGCCGTCGGCGTCACGATCAACGTCGGCTGCTGATCAGATAAGCCGGCGCGACCGGTCTTATCCGCACCCCTCTCCATCAAACTCCCCGGGAGCCCTGCTCCCGGGGTTTTTTAACGTGTATCCTCGTCTCAACAAAAACGCCGCCGAATCGTCCATGCCTTGTACCCGAAGTGACAGCGGGCGCGCGCCGCATCAGCGATAGTGCCTCTCTAAAGCAGACTTCTCGTCTGAAGGAGCCCTACATGACTGCCGATCGTCCCGTCATCGTCCGCGCGCGTGCGATCACCAAAACAATCGTGACCGGCGCCGGCGATCTCACGATCCTGAAGGGCGTCGACCTTGATCTCTACCCCGGAGAGTTGACCCTGCTGATGGGCCCCTCGGGATCGGGCAAGACCACGCTGCTCTCCATCCTCGGCTGCATTCTGACCGCCAGCAGCGGACAGCTCGTCATCAACAATGAAGAGGCGGCCGGACAGACGGCGGAGGGACTCGCAGACCTCAGACGGCGCAACATCGGGTTCGTATTCCAGGGCTACAATCTCTTCCCAACACTCACCGCGCACGAAAACGTGCTGATGGCGCTTGATGTTCGCGGCTCGCGTCTCAACGACCCCAACAAAGCCGCAAGGGATGCGCTGATCGCTGTCGGACTGGGCCATCGCATCGAGACGTTTCCGTCGAAGCTCTCCGGCGGTGAAAAGCAACGCGTCGCGATCGCTCGCTCTTTGGCCGGCAACCCCGCCGTGGTGCTGGCCGACGAACCGACCGCCGCTCTCGACAGCGAGAACGGCAAGGCCGTGATGGAACTCCTTGCCCACGTGGGCCAGGATCCTTCCCGGGCCGTCCTTGCCGTCACGCACGATCACCGCACGCTCCCCTATGCCGACCGCATCATTCGCATCGAAGACGGCCGCATCGTAGCCGACGAGAGGCCGAAGGGCCTCGCGGCCTGATTACCCATCCCATCCGATCGACCGGACCCGACGAAGGATCACTGGCCATGAAATTCAATCCCGGACTCATCGCGCTCGCGGCAATCGCAGCCGGCGGTGCCTATCTTGGATACAAAGAGTTTGCCGACGCCGACAAGGCGCCGGTGCGCGCTTCCCCCGTCACGGAGGTGGCTTGGATCGCGGCTGCGCCCGGCCGCGTCGAACCGAAATCCGGCGAGATCCGGATTGGCACGGGTATTCTGGGTCGCGTCACGAAAGTACATGTCGCGGTGGATGACCAGGTCGAGGAAGGAGAACTGCTCATCCAGCTCGATGATGCCGAAGCACGGGCGCGCCTGACGTCAGCCGAGACGCAGGCGGAGGCTTTGCGAGAAGAGCGGGAGAAGCAATTCGCGTCCGGGAGAGAGGACGTGCGCAAAGCGGAAGATGCGATCTATTCAGCAGAACGGGCCGTGACGGGCGCGCGGATCGAACTCGACGGGGCACTAATTGCCAAGCGGGCGAGCGGCGGATCGGACCAATTGGTGGCAGAAGCGCGCAAGCGTCTCACCGAAGCCAACGAGCGCCTCGAACGCGAGCGTCTAGCCTTCATCCGGGCCCAGTCGAAGGCCAATCTGCCGGCACCCAGCAGCGCCGAGAGCGCCGTCAGCGCCGCGCGAACGGAAGTGCGGATGGCCGAAGCGCTTCTCGACAAGACGCGCATTCGCGCTCCGCAGTCCGGCACGGTCCTGCAAGTGAACGCCAAGACCGGCGAAATCGTCGCGCCGAGCCCGGAAGCCCCTCTCGTCGTCATGGGCGATATGTCCAGCATCCGGGTGAAGGCCGAAGTCGACGAGGGCGACATTTCGAAGATCACGGCCGGGCAGAAGGTTTTCGTCCGGTCGCTGAGCTTCCCCGGCAAGGAGTTCGAAGGCACGGTGGCAAGCCTTGCGCCGACACTTGCTCAGCCACGGATCGGACCGCGCGGGCCCAAGCGCCCCAACGACGTCGAAGTCCGTGAAGTCACGATCGACCTCGACAGCGCCTCGCCGCTACTGCCGGGAATGCGCGTGGACGCCTTCTTCAGAAAGTGATCCGCTGTAACGAGCCGCAATCGACGTGAGCGGCCGTTTACCTTCCGGTGCCTGAAAATTCAGCTCTTCTGATCCGCGGCCGCCAGGCCTTGGTTTTTTAATGTCGCAGCGGCGATCGCACCACAGCATTCGCCTCACGGCCGCCCTAGAATTCCCTCATCCATGTGACACATGGAACAGCATGGTCGCCTGTCATAATGCATCGTTTTTCCATCGATAACCGGACCTTACGGTCCTGTCGGAGGAAAACATCATGGACGGTCAGATCGTGAAGTACAGCGCGCAACTGCAACAGGGAATTATTCGCGGTGAGGACGGCACGCGGTTCCGTTTCAAGTCGTCATCCATTCGAAATTTGAGTGGAAAGCTTGTCGGAGCCGAGGTCGATTTTCTTGTCGAATCGCGTCAGCCACGCGATATTTTCCTGCTGAGAGGTTCGCCCTGGCAGGCATTCGGGCTCGCGCGCTGATATGGGGATGGAGAGCAGACAATGACGTCTCACATCAGGGCAAACGAAACCGCGGTTCCCGTCTACGGCGCGATCGACCCGATGGACGTGCCGACGGTCGCGGTCCGCGAACTGGCGACCGCGCTTAAGGTTCTGGCCGACGACGCTCTTGCGCTCACCCGTGCGGCTGATTGGAGCGAAGAGGATTTTCGGCGCGTCGAGCAATTCTTCTGGCAGCGTTTCCCGCGTGACCGTCAGCGCAAGATCGCTGCACTCGTGCGCCTGAGGAGCTTGGTGGCGGTGTGCAAAGCCCGTCGCATTCAAAAGCTCATCTCCGACCATGGCAGCGTTGCGGTCCAGGCGATCGTGGAAGCTGCGGCTTCAATGCGTCTGAACACGAGCTTCGGCTTCAGCCCGGTCAAGATTTCCTGCGTCGTGCTGGATGCGCTGAAGGATCCGCAGACCGGCCTATTGCGAGCGACCGCCGCCGCGTGACGGACGGTCCGCCTTCCGTTTTTTCGCTACCGCAATTGATCCAACCGGGTTCGTTTCGGCGTTTCCATGACATGCCCGGTGTCATCCTCCTCCTCAGCTACCTCGCCGTTTTCGGTCCAGCGCTCGCCGCCCTCGTCTGGGTGATGATACGACTGACCGATTAAACCCTGCGCCTCACGCGGTGACGGCCTTCAGGGCGCAAGCGACGCCGTCGACTGCTGGCCATACTTCTTGAGTACCTCACGGGCCCGATCCGCTACGGCATCGGCGATCGCCGCATGGCCCTCCGCTGTTGGGTGGAAGGCGCCCGAGTAGGTTGCCGCAAGCAGAACCTGAAGACGCGCGAGACTCTGGAACGCCAGTGCACGCGTGGCGACCGAGCCGGCGGCATGGAAGTTCCCCGTCATGAAGGCGTCGTTGGGCGTGCGGAACCAGCGGTGGCGCGAAGCATAGGCGCGAAAGTCGGCCGGCGAGAACGGTTCCCACCGGCCGTCGATCTTGCGAGGCACTCGCAGATCGTCGGCAATCGAGAACGCATTGTCGGTAAAGCCGGCGCAGATTCCGCGCCCGACGAAGGCATTACGGTGGACGGTTGCAAAGGACCAGCCGTGCGTCCGCGCGCTGCGGGCCATCACACGCTGAAGCTGATCAGCAAGATCGGAGCCCGCCTTTGCGCGCGCTTCGCTCAGAGAGAAGTCGCTGATGACGTCCATGCCGGCATTTCCGTCCGGGCAGATGCGGCGGCCATCGCCCATCACCGCGAGAGGCGGATAAGCCGTGAGTATGACGCGATCGGCCTCCTGCCAGGGAAGATGAAGGATGCCGTGGATTGCCCGGTTCAGGGCCTTGTAGCGTTCGTCGAGGCGATCCAGCAGCGCCTTGGCTTCCATATTGCCGTGGATCTGTCCGAACCAGCCACCGAGCTGGCGGAGCGTGCTGTCGTCTGAAAGTACCGCATTGGCCACGAGACGGGCAAACCCGATGTCGTTGCCGCCGATCGAAACCAGCAGCAGATCGATCTTGCGCGCCATCTCGCGCCGGCACTTCTTGAGGACAAGCCCTCCGCGAAGTTCCGGGATCGTCCCGTTGATGTGGTAGGCCTCGGGCATGTCGATGAGATCGGCCGGCTCCCGGCCGCACTGCGCATCGGCGAGAGCCGAGATCTGAGAAAGGTCGGGCGGGTTCGGGACCCACTCGTTGCCCTTGTAGCGCAGGAAAAGCCCCCAGGTGACTTCTGCACCCGAGCATGAGAGGCCCACGAAGGTAACGGCACGATGCGGATCTTCGACCGCCAGTTGCAGCGCGGCGCGCAACTGATGTGAGTAGAGTGACCGGTGGCAGGCCGTATCGACCCAACGGGCTCCCTCCTTGTTAAAGGCCGCATCGCCGATCCGTTTCCAGGGGCCGGCACGCGCCGGGAGCCCGGTCAGCCGCTCGTCCTTTGAATCATAGGACGCCGTGCGTTCCGTTGAAAATCGCACCGGCACGTCCGGGTTGCCTTCGCCCGATCCGAAGCTGTCGCCCATGGCCGCGACGAGCAGGTCGATGACCTTGACGTCCGTGCCGGCCACCTCACGGCCGCCGATCTCAACCGTGACGCGCGCTCCTGCGGGATAGGGAATGTCGAGGCTCGCTTCCTCGGTGCATTTCTGCCGGAGAGACTGGCCGCGTTGAGAGTTCCTGCCCAATGGCGCGGTCAGCCAGGTGCAGTCGACGCGCTGGTCTTCAACGCCGGTGAGCTTCAAGAGAACCGTGTGCTTTTCCGGTGCCACGTAGGCCGCACCATCACCGCAGTCGTAACGATTGCGAGACGGCTGCCAGCACAGGTCGTCGATCATCGTCGCTGCCCAGCCCTCGGGATGTCGGGCACTCAGGGCCTGCTCGGCGGCGAGGACGGGCTCCGCTTGTCTCGCGGCATCAATCGAGAGCCACGTTGCGCGATGGATCTCGGTATCGGAGGCGTTCTTGAAGAACCTGAATGGATTTTGCACACGCCACTCGATCTTCGCGACCGGCGGATCCATCCCGGCGGACAGCGAACCCTCCGGTGGCGTATAGACGGGCGACGTCGAGATTTCCGCTCCGCCGGACCGGGTTGGCGCGCCGGCGGGCGGAGCGGACGCTGCGGCCGGCGTATCATCGAGCGGCGATTTTTCAACGGCCGAGGGCTCCTGGGCCATGACCGGAAGAGCGCCCGCGATCCAAAACGTTGCCGCGAGCATGCTCACGCACCGCCGCCAGCGATAGTCCCGCATGACATTCTCCAAGTGGCGACCGCTAGAAGCGGCCGAGCCGAGCCGCGAGCCACAGTCTCGTCGCGCGTTCGAGCGGCGACGGCTCTCCGACATCCCGCAGGACGTCCCGATCAACGCGTTGAATCGCGTGCAAATATGGCCCCGAGAGGGCGACCGGCAGAAGGACACGGCGCACGTCCGGCTTTGCCGACTTCAATCGGGGTCTGAGCCCGGCCCAGGCGGCAGCCACTTGCCTGATCAGGTTCGATATGGCCGTCCGCAGTGCGTCTTCGCTGCTTCCGTCACCCGGTTCGGCCGGCAGGTCTTCTGCGGAAAGAGGCGTTCGGCCTTTGGCCAGCATCTGAGGCAAGCGGACACAGGCGCGGACAAGCCCCAGGGTTCTTGCCGCGTCGCTGATGATCGGGTTGCTGAGGACATCGTAGGTCCCCAGGATCGCCGCTCGCAGCACGAAGGCGCAATTTGGGGCGGCCGTTACATAAGCGAGGAAGGCTTCGTTGGAATGGAACGGCTCCGCATAAAGTTCGGCAGCGTACGCTTCCAGTGCGGGCGAGATGATGTCGATCAGTTTCGCATCGAGATGGGGGGCCAGGGCGATGGCGGCATCGGCAACGGGGTGGCCGGTTCGTGCGGTGGACGACAGTGCATCGCGCCACCACTGAAGGCGGATTTCACCCAGCGGGGCGTCGCTCACGGTCAAGGGGATGCGCGCCAGCTCACCGAGGAGGGCGGCGACCGCAATGAGATCGTCCCGGCCGTCGCGCGGGCCGAGCAGCGCTGCAAGATAATCGTCGTAGGCAAGATCGCGAGCGGAGCGCGCCACTTCTGCCCGGTCGATACCTGCGATGCCGGTGCGCTCGCTCATGTGTCAGTCAACCGCCAGGAGCAAGGCCGACACATCACGCTCTTCGGCCAGAAGAACGTTATAAGTGCGCGCGGCGGCACCCGTATCCAAGACTTCCAACCACAGACCGGCCTCTCGGAAGGCGCTGAGGGCCGCGGAGCCAGGATAGACCTGGGTCCGGCCCGTGCCGAGAAGGATCACGCCGCCGGTCACGCCTGCAGTCCTCAGAAGCGGGATCAGTTCGACGGTCACGTCGCCGACCGAAACCGCGCTCCACGCGATGATGCCGTCCGGCAGGCAGATGATCGAGCCACGATGGCTCATGCCGGCGAAACGGAAGCCGCCGTTGCCATAGGCCTCTATCGGCGCGCGGCCTGGGTAGCGGGGCGTTGCCTCGGGCATTGCTCAACTCGCAAACGTTTCTACGTTCAATCCGGCAGGTCGCTTCCGCGTCAACCTGCCGTCTTCGCCTCCGTACCAACGACGGTCTCGCGCTTGACGCCCAGGTATTCCAGGATCGGCGCGCCAATGAAGATCGAGGAATATGTTCCAATCAGCACGCCGAACAGCATTGCAAACGTGAAGTTCTGCATCACCGCGCCGCCCAGGAAGAACAGCGCCACGAGCACCGCGATGGTGGTCACACCGGTGAGAATCGTGCGTGAAAGCGTTTCGTTGATCGACAGATTGAGCAGTTCGGTTAGTTCCATTCGTTTGTATCTGCGCAAGTTCTCTCGAATTCGGTCGGCGACGA
>JBLMYE010000362.1:0-2798 GCA_050258115.1 Deltaproteobacteria bacterium
GGACGGCTCGTCGGCCGGAGCGAACGGTGAGGGCGAGGCCTTGAGTTCGCCGCTCTTCACCTCATTCATTTTCACGCCGACCTTGTTCATCAAGTCGGTCACTTCCGGCCATTGCATGATGACGCCGACCGACCCCGTGATCGTGTTGCCGCGCGATACGATATGATCGGCGCCCAACCCGACGATGTATCCGGCGGAGGCCGCCACGGTGCCGAACTGGGCGACCACGGGCTTCTTCTCGGCGAGAAGGCGCAATTCCTGGTAGATGGCTTCGCCGCCGGTCGTGGTGCCGCCGGGACTGTTCACGAACACGATGACGCCTGACACCGTCTTTGCGTCACGCATTTTGCGCAGTAGTTCGAGCTGTGCGCGGTCTTCGGTAATGGTGCCGGTGAAGTTCACGCGCGCGACGTGGTTCTTGGCCAGCACGCCGCTCGTCTCATCGGCCGCGATCATATAGCCGCCGATGGCGAGGATGAGACCGGTGATCGCAAGGCCGCGCCAGAAGCTCAGGCGGCGGCGCAGCTGACGGCGGTCCAGGACGATCTCGGTATCGAGCGACATTTGCGACTAGAACTCCAACCAACCACAGCGGCACACGCCACTCATGCTTAGAACATTTACTATTTCAACCGCTAAAAAAGTGTAGGTGGGGGCAGCTGACGCCGCGCTCCTCATGGCGCCGTAACGAAAAAGCGCGGCACCAGAATGGCGCCGCGCCTTGTTTCGTTCCGTAGAGGGACGGCCGTTCACCAGCCGTTGGGGACGGGAGGGTTACTCCGCGTCATCCTCGTCTTCGGCATTCCGCTTCTTGATGGCGGCCTTGAAGATGTCGCCGAGGGACGCGCCCGAATCCGACGAACCGTACTGGGCCACGGCCTGCTTCTCTTCGGCGATCTCGAGCGCCTTGATGGAGACGCTGATGCGGCGGGCGGCCTTGTCGACCGACAGAACCGCGGCATCGACCTTCTGGCCGACAGTGAAACGCTCGGGCCGCTGTTCGGAGCGGTCGCGCGACAGGTCGGAACGCTTGACGAAGGTGGTGATGTCGCTGTCGGCGATCTTCACCTCGATGCCGTTCTCCTGCACGGCGACGACTTCACACGTCACCGTGTCGCCCTTCTTGTAGCGAGCGAGCGTGTCGGCCGGATCGCCGTGCAGCTGCTTGATGCCGAGGGAGATCCGCTCCTTGGAGCTGTCCACATCGAGCACCATGGCCTTCACGTTGTCGCCCTTCTTGAACTCCTTGATGAGCTCGTCGCCGGGCTTGGACCAGTCGAGGTCCGACAGATGCACCATGCCGTCGATGCCGTTGTCGAGACCGATGAAGAGACCGAACTCCGTGATGTTGCGGATTGGACCCTCAACGACCGTGCCCTTCGGGTGGGCGGCGAGGAAGGCATCCCAAGGGTTGTCCTGGGTTTGCTTGAGGCCAAGCGAGATCCGGCGCTTACCGGGATCGACCTCAAGAACCTGAACATCGACCTGCTGGCTCGTCGAGACGATCTTGCCGGGGTGGACGTTCTTCTTGGTCCAGCTCATTTCGGAGACGTGGATAAGGCCTTCGACGCCCGGCTCCAGTTCCACGAAAGCGCCGTAGTCGGCAATGTTCGTCACGGTGCCCTTCAGCTTCGCGCCGACCGGATACTTGGCCTCGATGGCCGACCACGGATCGGACTGCAGCTGCTTCATGCCGAGCGAGATGCGCTGCGTTTCCGGATTGATGCGGATGATCTGCACCTTCACCGTGTCGCCGACGTTGAGGATCTCAGAGGGATGGTTCACGCGGCGCCACGCCATGTCGGTAACGTGCAGGAGACCGTCGATGCCGCCGAGGTCGATGAACGCGCCGTAATCGGTGATGTTCTTGACAAGACCGTCGATGACCTGACCTTCGGCGAGGCGCGAGACGATGTCGGCGCGCTGTTCGGCACGCGTTTCTTCCAGAACGGAGCGGCGCGAGACGACGATGTTGTCGCGGCGGCGATCCATCTTGAGGATCTGGAACGGCAGCTGCTGATGCATCAGCGGACCGACGTCGCGCACGGGGCGGATATCGACCTGCGAGCCGGGAAGGAACGCGACGGCGCCGTCGAGATCGACCGTGAAACCACCCTTGACCTTGTTGAAGATGACGCCCGTGACCTTCTCGCCCTTTTCGTGCAGGCGTTCCAGGCGGGTCCAGCTTTCCTCGCGGCGGGCCTTGTCGCGCGAAAGAACGGCTTCGCCGAGCGCGTTCTCGACGCGCTCCAGATAGACCTCGACCGTGTCGCCGATCTTGATGTCACCCGGCTTGCCGCCAAGACCGAACTCCTTCAGCGCCACGCGGCCTTCCATCTTCAGGCCGACGTCGATGATAGCGAGATCCTTCTCAATGCCGACGACCTTGCCCTTTACGACCTGGCCTTCGAACACGTCTTCCTTGGCGAGGCTCTCGGCGAGCAGCGCGGCGAATTCATCGCGCGAGGGGTTCATTTCTTTCGATACGGCGCCTGACATTCGTGCTCCTTCAAACGGTAACGGTTGCGGCCGGCGCAGAGCCCTTTGGCCCGCGGCGGCGGATTGAGATGAAACCGGAACGGCCCGGAACGCGCTGATGCGCGGCCAGAGGCGCGACTGCCGGCTGAGATCTGGATGCTGTTCGTTAGCCGCCGTGATGGGCAATCAGTTGCCCTGCCAACACGTTTGGAGGCGCCCGCGATGGAGCCCCTCCGCTGGCCCGACCTTACCTCTCGGTCGATCCGACAGCGGCGTCAGATGGCGGGGGAATAGCGGAAACGGGGGGCGGAGGCAAGGGG
>JBLMYE010000363.1:0-7481 GCA_050258115.1 Deltaproteobacteria bacterium
GGGCGATGTGGACGGACGACAGCGCCTATACAAATATCTTCGGCACCGCCTGTCCCTGTCAGACCTTGCCGTCGAAGACGCAGCGCGCCGGTGTCTTCCTTCAGGGAGCCTACAAATTCGATTCGTTCTAGTAGCCGCGCGGGCTTCGCTGCCGGTGCAGGTCTATGCTAAAGAGGCAACGGCGACCGCGGGCGTAGTTCAATGGTAGAACGGCAGCTTCCCAAGCTGCATACGAGGGTTCGATTCCCTTCGCCCGCTCCACTTTCCGCTAAGTCCTGCCGATATCGCTGACGGCGGCGCGGCCCGTGTGATCGGTCTTGCGCCAGTGGAAGGGCCGCAACCCCAGATCGATCATTGCGCGATAGGCCGCGACGGAAATCATCATCCAGTAAACCGGCACGAGGACCGCCCAAGCGGCGAGCCGCCACCCATGCCGCCGCCCGGCCGCGACAACCGTCAGTGCGATCCCGACGGCGTAGGACACAGCGAGATTGACGACGCCGGCCCACCAGATCACCGCCGGCCAGCCGTCCGGTGGCCAGAGGGCCAGTTCACCGGTGTGCAATTTCCACGCGGCGTAAGCGTAGAAAAGCGGGTGGACGAGCGCGGAGATGATCACGCCGGCCAGCAGCACATTGAACCCGAGAAATCCGCGCGCGCCCAGTTCGCTCCAAAGCCGCGCAGGCTGCCTTAAGTGCACTAGGGACGTCTGCATCCATCCCTTCAGCCAGCGCGTTCGTTGACCGAACCACGCGTGAAATGTCTGCGGTGCTTCCTCCCAGGTGACGGAGCCGAGCATTTTCACGTCCCAGCCCTGGCGTGCGAGCCTGACGCCCAAATCGGCGTCCTCCGTGACGTTGTAGGGATCCCAGCCGCCGGTCTGCAGAAGGGCTTCGCGGCGAAAGTGATTGGAGGTTCCGCCGAGCGGCAGCGGGAGTTTCAGCCTTTCGACCGCCGGCAGTAGCGCATCAAACAGTGCGGTGTATTCGAGCGCGAACTGGCGCGTGATCCAATTCTTGCGCGCGTTATAGATGTTGAGCCGCGCCTGCAGGCAGCCCAGAGCAGCTCCTTCATCCTGAAAGCGCGCGTAGGCCAGACGCAATTGATCGGGCTCGGGCACGTCCTCGGCATCGAAGACCACCACGAACTCGCCTTCGGCCAGCGGCAACGCATACATCAGTGCGCGGGGCTTGGTGCGCGGGTCGCCTGCGGGAACCGAGACGATTCTCATGCCCGGACGGCCTTGCGTTGCGATCGCGAGAGCCCGGCGCGTGGGGTGGTCCTCCGCTTCGGTGATGAAAACGATATCCCGCTTTTCGACGGGCCAATCGAGCCGATCCAATGCATCGGCCAGTGCCGCAGCCATATGCGCTTCGCGGTAAAGCGGCACCAGGATCGAATAAACGGGGAGATCACCGTCCAGTCGCGATTGCCGTTTCTCCCCCGAGTTTGCGGGACGAGGTGCGAACCAGAATTGCCAAAGGGCGATGCCTCTGAGGAGGGCTACGCCGGCAAATGCCGGGGTCAGAAGAGTCATCATCGTGGTCATGGCCGCTTCGGCAGACGCGAAGAAACTGGAGAAGAGGCCGGCACTGAGCACCACCAGAACCGCGCGCTGCCATCGAACCATCGGCAGAGCGGCCGACATTGCCGGGGAAGCGTTCAGAAGCGTGTCCGGCCAGTCGGATGCCGCGCAGGGCATTCGGGCTTCCCCCGTCCCCAGGGAAGTCTCATGCTTTACGAAAGCGACGTTTGACACGATCCGGTGTCCGCACGACAACGGCAGCCTGAAGTCGGCCACCCTATATCGTCAGACTACGGCATATCTGGGAAAATTTCAGCTATGGACATGATGTCGAGACTTATGCGCATGGCCATTTTCCCGAACCTGCGGAAGGTGCTGATCCTCTGCGGACTTCTGCTTGCGGTCACCGTTGCAGCCCTCTCGCCGTCCCCCTCCCTGTCTCAGGAGAGCGCAGCCGGAGAAGCAGCCGAGACACGACGAGTCGTCGTGCGGTTCCTGACCGAGGGCGATTTCCCACCCTTCAATTATCTGGACGAAGACGGCGTGCTCAACGGGTTCAACGTCGATCTCGCCCGGGCGCTGTGCAACGAGATCGGAGCTGCGTGCGATATCCGCGTCCGCCCTTGGGATGAACTGCTGATTGCACTGAAGCGCGGCGAGGCCGACGCCATCATCGCCGGTCATGCCGTCACGGCCGAGGCGCTGCGCGATGTAGAATTCACCGACCGGTACTTCTACACGCCGGGCCGGTTCGCAGCGAAAATCGAAACGGAAAAGGTCGAGATCACACCGGACCAACTCTATAACCGGTCGATCGCGGTCGCTCGCGGCACACCGCACGAGGCGTTCCTCAAAACGTTCTTCCGTGACAGCAGGGTGCAGGTTTTCCAGACCGCCGAACAGGCGCGGGAAGCGCTTCAGCAAGGCAAGACCGACTACGTTTTCGATGACGGTATCGGGCTTGCGTTCTGGATAAACGGCACGCTCTCGCGGCGCTGCTGCGAACTGCGCGGTGCACCGTTCTTCGAGCCGCGCTTTTTTGGTGACGGCGTCGCCATCGCCGTTCCGCGGAACGATCCGCAGATCAAGGCGCTGCTCAACGCGGCTTTACAGAAGGTGCGGGCATCCGGGCGCTTCGATGAACTCGTCTCGCGCTACTTCCCGCACCGCGTGTTCTGAGCGGGCGGCGGCGGCCCGAACCCTCCGCGCGCCGTTACCGGCCAACAATCAACGGCGGCGCTGCTGGCCGCCGGGTGGGCCGCCCGCTCCTGGCGGGGGTCCGCCGCGTGCGTCCTTGTGACGGAAATTGATACGACCCTTGGTGAGGTCGTAGGGCGTCATTTCGATCGTCACCTTATCGCCCGCGAGAATTCTGATCCGGTTCTTCTTCATGCGGCCGGAGGTGTAGGCGATGACCTCGTGGCCATTGTCGAGTTTCACGCGGCAGCGGGCGTCGGGGAGCACCTCGACCACCACACCCTCGAACTCGAGCATTTCTTCTTTCGCCATGTGTCCCCTTGAACTTGTGTGCCGTAGGCCGGCAATCGTCCCGGCACAATCAAATGGGGAGCAGATTGGCTCTGCTCCCCATGCACGATCCGTGCAACGAACCCTCGATTAGAGGGGACGCAGGTTGATCGCAGCGATCTTGCCGTTGCGGCCGCGCTCGGTCTCGAAGGAGATCTTCTGACCTTCACGCAGGGACGAAAGGCCGGCCCGCTCCACCGCCGAGATGTGAACGAACACATCGTTCCCACCTTCGTCCGGCTGAATGAACCCGTAGCCCTTCTGCCCGTTGAACCACTTCACGGTACCAGTCGACATCGATTATGCCTCCAAAGCATAGGTAGAAATACCCCGAAAGTTGTATACCGCCGGGGGCCATCAAATCGCGCGTTGGAGACGTCTAGTGTCAGACTCGGTAGAGCTGTCGCAGAGTTAGCCAAGGCGTGTTCGATAGCGATCTATATGGCGCGGTTAGACGTCAAGTGCAAGCTCGAAGCCGACAAGCAACCGCTTCAAACAGGCGACTTGGCGGTATTTTTTGCAAGGGCGGGCCGCCCGTGGCGGATACTCGTTTTGAACACTAAGCGCGAAAACCGACCGAGATTGATTTGGCGACCGGCCCGAAGTTCTTCTCTGGACCGTCGGCCGGGCCATGTCACAGCTTTCCCTCTACTTGCGAGTGCACCGTCGATCTGTATCGAGAGCATACCGGCCAAAGAATGGTGCGCGTTACAACTCTAAGCGGCGTCCGCAGCCGGTTGGGATGGAGCGATGCCAGCTAGTTGCATCGTAAGGCTCATCCACTTATAAGAACGCCCGGAGCCGTCCGGCAGGGCATGCCGTGGCGGCTTTCATGCTTCAACCAACGAGAACGGTGGCGCTCCTCGGGTTCGTCCCAGGACTGGTGCTGCCCGCCGGCTTTATGCCGGCTTCAGAAAGGAAAGCCAAATGCCCAAGATGAAGACCAAGAGTGGTGCCAAAAAGCGTTTCCGTTTTACGGCGACGGGCAAGGTAAAGGCGGGTGCCGCAGGCAAGCGGCACGGCATGATCAAGCGGACGGCCAAGTTCATCCAGAAGGCGCGCGGCACGATGGTGCTGAACGACTCGGATGCGGGCATCGTCAAAAAGTACATGCCGTACAACCGCTGAGCGCATTCCGGCCCATTTAAGCCGGACGTTTCCCATCTTCCCCATCGATAACGGAGTATCTCCATGGCACGCGTCAAACGCGGCGTCACCGCCCACGCCAAGCACAAGAAAGTCATCAAGGCCGCCAAGGGTTATTATGGCCGGCGCAAGAACACGATCCGAGTCGCCAAGCAGGCCGTCGAAAAGGCCCTGCAGTATAACTTCCGCGACCGGAAGAACAGGAAGCGCACGTTTCGCGCTCTGTGGATCCAGCGCATCAACGCCGCCGCGCGTGAACATGGCCTGACGTACGGCCGCTTCATCGACGGGCTGACCAAGGCGGGTGTCGAAGTGGATCGCAAGGTCCTCGCCGATATCGCCGTCAAGGACAACGCGGCATTCAAGGCCCTCGTTGACCAGGCTCGGGCCGCCCTGCCGGCTGCCGCCTGAGAGCCAAACACCACACGTTCACGCCGCCGGGGGGAACACGCTCCCCGGCGCGTCCTTCTGAAAACCGGAAACCGCCGTTTCATCGCGCCCTGCGGGGTCGCCTCGCCGACTGCCAACGCAGACGGCGCCGAGAGCCAGATCCGCGGTCGGGATGACGGATGCTCCTCAACGGAGGCCGTCGCATATGTCTTCTGGCTCTGATCTCTCGCGCCTCGAGGAAAGTCTGCTGCAGGAGGTCGCCGAAGCGGCCGACCTTTCCACGTTGGAGGCCGTTCGCGTGTCCGCGCTCGGGAAGAAGGGCCGCGTCTCGGAACTGATGACCACGCTCGGCAAACTGCCGCCGGAGGATCGCAAGAGCTTCGGGGCGACCGTGAACACGCTGAAATCGAAAATCTCCGACGCACTCGACGCCCGGCGGTCAACGCTGGAGGCCGCCGCGCTTTCGGCGCGGCTTGCGAACGAACGCGAGGACGTCACTCTGCCGGTTCGCACCGGGCCAGAACTGCAGGGCCGCATCCATCCCGTCAGCCAGGTGCTCGACGAGTGCATCGAAATCTTCGCCGACCTGGGCTTCGAAGTCGCGGAAGGGCCCGACATCGAGACGGACGAACTGAATTTCACCAAGCTCAACATCCCGGCGGAGCACCCCGCGCGCCAGGAGCACGATACGTTCTATTTCCAACCGAAGCCCGACGGCTCTCGCCTGCTGCTGCGCACGCATACGAGTCCGGTGCAGATCAGGGCGATGCAGTCGAAAACGCCCCCCATCCGCATCATTGCGCCGGGCCGCGTTTATCGCTGCGACAGCGACCAGACGCACACGCCAATGTTCCATCAGATCGAGGGGCTCGTCATCGACGAGGCAACCCACATGGGGCACCTGAAGTGGGTTCTGGAAGAGTTCGCCAAGGCGTTCTTCGAAGTGGATAATGTGACGATGCGCTTCCGGGCATCCCACTTTCCCTTCACCGAACCGTCAATGGAAGTCGATATCGACGCATCGGCCATCGGCAAGCCGGGGCAGTGGCTGGAAATCCTGGGCTGCGGCATGGTGCATCCCAACGTGCTCGCCAACTGCGGTCTCGATCCCGATAAATACCAGGGCTTCGCGTTCGGCATGGGGCTCGATCGCATCACCATGTTGAAGTACGGGCTGCCGGACCTGCGCGCGTTCTTCTCCGCGGACCTCCGCTGGCTCCGGCACTACGGATTTTCGCTGCTCGATCAGCCGACACTCGGCGGCGGGCTGTCTTCGTGATGCGGGAGGTCTAGACATGTCTCTCGCCATCCCGCTGATCATCATGACGCTCTCGCTGCTCGTCGCGTTTGGACTCGGCACGCTGATGGGGCAGCGGCCATTGCAACAACAGCAGATCGTCGGCGTGGTCGCCGTTGCGGCGCTCATGCTCGCCCCGCTTGGCTATGATGCGGCGATTTTCGACGGCAACTGCTACGGATTGGACGGCTCGACCAACCCGTGCACCCTTGCCGAACGTCTGAGCCAGAGCTTCGTATCGGGCTTTGCTTTCACTCTCGCGCCCGCGCTTTTGTGGGTTCTCGTCTACATCATGGCGATCAACGCGCAGAAGCCGCGCTGACAGTCGAAACGGAATCGAACTCATGAAATTCACGCTGTCCTGGCTCAAGGAACACTTGAAGACGACGGCGACGGTCGAAGAGATCGCGACGAAACTTTCCGCGATCGGCCTAGAAGTCGAGAGCGTGGAGGATCCGGGAGCGAAGCTCGGCGCCTTTACCGTGGCGCGCATTGTCGAAGCAAAGAAGCATCCCAATGCCGACAAGCTGCAAGTCGTTCAGGTGGAGATCGCCCCCGGCCAGCCTTTAATGGAGGTGGTCTGCGGTGCCCCGAACGCGCGCGCAGGTCTCGTCTCCGTCTTCGCTCCGCTCGGCACCTACATCCCAGGCTCGAAGATCACTCTGGAGAAAAAGCCCGTCCGCGGCGTCGTTTCCAACGGCATGATGTGTTCGGCGGCTGAACTGGAATTGTCGGAGGAAAGCAACGGCATCCTCGAACTCGACGCCTCGCTCGCCGGAAAAGTGGGAGCGCGTTACATCGACGTCGCGGGCCTCAACGATCCCGTCTTCGAAGTCAAACTGACGCCGAACCGGCCAGATTGCACAGGTGTGCGGGGTATCGCGCGAGACCTCGCCGCCGCGGGGCTCGGCACGTTGAAGCACGAGACTCGCATTCACGGCGTCGAAGGCGCGAAGGCGTGTCCGATCAGCGTTGCGCTCGACTTCCCGACCGGGTCGGAAAGCGCCTGCCCGGTCTTCGCAGCTCGCTACATCTCGAACGTCCGCAACGGTCCATCGCCGGCCTGGCTCCAGAACCGCCTCAAGGCAGTGGGTATGCGCCCGATCAACGTGCTCGTCGATGTCACGAATTACATCTCCAACGAGCACGGCCGGCCGCTGCACGTCTATGACGCCGACAAGCTTCGCGGCACCATTCGCGCACGACTTGGACGAGCGGGCGAAACCTTCCTCGGGCTCGACGGCAGACAGTATGAAGTCGACGAGACCATGTGCGTCATCGCCGACGACAATGGCGTGCTCGGCCTCGGCGGCATCATGGGCGGCGAAGCATCCGGCTGCACCGATCAGACGACGAACGTGCTCATCGAGAGCGCATGGTTCGATCCGGTCCGCACGGCGGCGACCGGCCGCAAGACCGGCCTCGTCACGGATGCGCGCTATCGCTTCGAGCGGGGTGTCGATCCTCAGTCGGTGCTGCCGGGTCTCGATCTCGCAACGCAAATGATCGAAAAGCTCTTCGGCGGTACGCCATCGAAGGCCGAGGTCGCAGGAAAATCGCCGGAAACGAGCCGGGTAATCGAATTTGATACGGCGC
>JBLMYE010000364.1:0-7439 GCA_050258115.1 Deltaproteobacteria bacterium
GTCGTTTCCCCGCCACTTCGGCGGCGGTTCAGACGCCCTGGAACTCGCCAACCCCATTTCCACCGATCTGTCTTCGATGCGACCGAGCCTACTGCCGGGGCTGCTGCTTGCGGGGCAGCGCAATGCCAATCGCGGCTTCTCCGACGTCGCGCTGTTTGAGCTCGGACAAGCCTACAAAGGCGACCAGCCCTCCGATCAACTGCTGAACGTGGCCGGCGTTCGCACTGGCACGGCAGGGCTGACGGGATCAGGGCGGCATTGGGATGGCGCCGCCCCCGGCGTCTCCGTTTTCGATGCCAAGGCTGATGCGCTCGGCGTGCTCGGCGCTCTGGGCATCGACGGTTCGAAAGTGCAGGTCAGCCGCGACGCACCCGAGTGGTATCATCCGGGACGCTCCGGGGTGCTGCGGCTGGGTCCGAAGACCGTCCTGGCCCACTTCGGCGAACTGCATCCCGCCACCTTGAAGGCGGTCGACGCGGCGGGTCCTGCCGTTGCCTTCGAAGTGTTCCTCGATGCCCTGCCGCCTGAAAAGAAGAAGTCGCGCACCCGGCCCGCGCTCGCGGCCGTCGATCTCCTGCCCGTGCGGCGCGATTTCGCTTTCGTCGTGGATGCCGCCGTGCCCGCCGGCGATGTGGTCAAAGCCGCTGCCGGGGCAGACAAGTCGCTCATCGCGCAGGTGTCCGTTTTCGACGTATTCGAGGGCGGGACCCTGGCGGCGGAGGGCAAGAAGTCGATCGGCATCGAGGTGACCCTCCAACCGATCACCGCGACGCTCACGGAAGCGGAGATCGAGGGGGTCTCGCGGAAAATCATCGCCGACGTCAAGAAAGCGACCGGGGGCGAGATCCGCGGCTGACCATGCCACATTGACCCGGTACGACGTCGATTACACATAGGGGACGCCGTCCTGCGAGCGGGGAGAATGCTACATGAACGGAACGCGCACCCTTGTCGTCCCGAAACCGGGACTGCCACATATCGTGGTGGTCGGCGGCGGGGCCGGCGGTCTGGAACTCGCCACAACGCTCGGCAACAAGCTTGGCAAGAAGGGCAAGGCGGCGATCACGCTCGTCGACAAATCACGCACGCACATCTGGAAGCCCTTGCTGCACGAGATCGCGGCAGGCAGCATGGATGTCGACCAGCACGAACTCGAATACATGGCGCAGGGCCACTGGCACGGCTTCAAGTTCCGCTACGGCGAGATGATTGGGCTTCACCGTGCGAATAAGCAGGTCATCCTGGCCGCGACCTTCGATGAAGACGGCCGCGAGATCACGCCGCAGCGCGCGCTCGTCTACGACATTCTCGTGATCGCGATCGGCAGCGTTTCCAACGATTTCGGTACACCGGGCGTGAAAGAGCACGCCATCATGCTGGATACGCACCAGCAGGCGGAACGCTTCAACCGCCGTCTGCTCAACGCGTGCGTGCGCGCGCAGGCGCAGGAAGGTCCGGTGCGTCCGGGCCAGTTGCACGTCACGATCATCGGCGCGGGCGCCACGGGGACGGAGTTGTCGGCGGAACTGCACCGGACAGTCAGAGGCATCGCTCAGTTCGGCTTGGACAAGATCGAGCCGGAGAAAGACATCAAGATCACACTGATTGAAGCCGCGCCGCGCATTGTTCCCGCTCTGCCGGAGCGCATTTCACAAGCCACGTCGGACATCCTGACCAATCTTGGGGTCGACATTCGCACAAACGCGCGCGTCACTCGTGTGCGCGCGGATGGTGTCGAATTGCAGAACGGCGACTTCATTCCCTCGGAATTGGTGGTCTGGGCGGCGGGTGTGAAGGGGCCGGCCGTGCTCAAAGACCTCGACGGGCTCGAGGTCAGCCGCATGGATACGCTCGTCGTGAAGCCGACCCTGCAGACGACGCGGGACGAGAACATTTTCGTCCTCGGCGATAGCGCCTATCTCGTGCCGGAAGGCGATACCCACCCCATTCCTCCCCGGGCTCAGGCGGCGCACCAGATGGCGTCGCACATTTTCCGGCAGATCCGGCGCAAACTCGCCAACGAGCCGCTCCAGCCCTTTAATTACCGCGATTTCGGCTCTCTGGTTTCGCTAGGTGAATACTCGACGGTAGGAAGCCTCATGGGCTTCGTGAGCGGGCGCAAGATGATGATCGAGGGCCTCTTCGCCAAGATGATGTATCGTTCGCTCTACAAGATGCACGAATATGCCCTGCACGGTTTCTGGAAAGTTTCACTGGATTCTCTGTCGCGGCTGCTGACGCGGCGGACCGAGCCGCATGTGAAGCTGCATTAGGGCCGCACAACGAAAAAGCGGTCCTTCTGCCCCGGCCCGCCCCCGGTTGCCGGCCGGGGGTTGGCATTAATGACGCCCAAGCGACACAACCGTCGCTGGCGGCGCATGAGGGGATGTGGTACGTCCCGGCCCGAAAAGTTGCTGGTCCGACCGGTTACAGCCCGGCCCCGGCTCGCTCCCATCAGAGATTGAACATGAAGCTCAGAAACATCGCGATTATCGCGCACGTCGACCATGGCAAGACGACGCTCGTCGACGAACTCCTGAAGCAGTCGGGCGCCTTCCGCGACAATCAGAAGGTCGCCGAGCGCGCGATGGATTCGAATGATCTTGAACGCGAGCGCGGCATCACCATCCTTGCGAAGTGCACGTCGGTGATGTGGAAAGACACGCGCATCAACATCGTCGATACGCCAGGCCATGCCGATTTCGGCGGCGAAGTCGAACGCATTCTGAACATGGTCGACGGCGTGGTCGTACTCGTCGACGCCTCCGAGGGGCCTCTGCCCCAGACCAAGTTCGTCGTCTCGAAGGCGCTGAAGCGCGGTATCCGGCCGATCGTCGCCATAAACAAGATCGACCGGCCCGATGAGCGCCATGTCGAAGTCCTGAATGAAGTATTCGATCTATTTGCAAATCTCGACGCGACCGACGAACAGCTCGACTTTCCGGTGCTGTACGGATCAGGGCGCAATGGATGGATGGCACTCGACCCGGCGGGACCGCAGGAAAGTCTCGCCCCCATGTTCGATCTGATCCTCAGCCATGTGCCGCCGCCGGCCGTCGAAGAAGGACCGGCGCGAATTCTCGCCACGACGCTCGAGGCCGACAGTTTTCTCGGCCGCATTCTCACGGGCCGCATCACCTCAGGCACGATCAAGCCCAACCAGCAGATGAAGGCTCTCTCGCGCGAGGGCAAGGTGATCGAGACGTTCCGGGTGACCAAAGTGCTCGGTTTCCGCGGCCTGGATCGCATTCCCGTGGATGAGGCCGAGGCGGGCGACATCGTCGCGCTGGCCGGGATGAGCGAAGCGACGGTTGCCGACACGCTTTGTGATCCCTCCGTCGATCAGCCTCTACCGGCGCAGCCGATCGATCCGCCCACGCTGTCGATGACATTCCGCATTAACGACGGTCCGTTCGCGGGCCAGGAAGGCGACAAGGTCCAGAGCCGCGTCATCCGCGACCGGCTGATGAAGGAGGCGGAGCGCAACATCGCAATCCGTATTTCGACGTCGCAGGATAGCGACTCGTTCGATGTCGCAGGACGAGGCGAGTTGCAGCTCGCCATTCTCATCGAGAACATGAGGCGGGAAGGGTTCGAACTCACGGTTTCGAGGCCGAAGGTCGTTTTCCAGACGGACCCCGGCACCGGCCAGAAGCTTGAGCCGATCGAGGAAGTCATCATTGACGTCGACGAGGGCCACACGGGCGTTGTCGTCCAGAAATTGTCGGAACGCAAAGGCGAGCTGGTGGAGATGCGGCCCTCCGGCGGCGGGCGCACGCGCATGGTGTTCCACGTGCCGACGCGCAGCCTGCTGGGATACCAGTCAGAGCTCTTGTCCGACACGCGCGGCACGGCTGTCATGAACAAGCTTTTCCATCGTTACGCGCCGTTCAAGGGCGAGATCGCCGGGCGCCGCACGGGTGTGCTGATATCGAATTCCGATGGAGAGGCCGCAGCCTACGCGATCTTCAATTTGCAGGATCGCGGCCCCTTCTTCATCGGTCCGCAGACACGCGTCTACATCGGCATGATCGTAGGCGAGCACACGCGCGACAACGATCTCGAAGTGAACGTGGTCAAGGGCAAGAAGCTCACCAACATCCGGGCATCGGGCAAGGACGATGCCGTGCTGCTGACCCCGCCGATCAAACTGACCCTCGAAAAAGCGATGTCCTACATCACGGACGAGGAACTGGTCGAGGTGACGCCGGAAAGCATCCGGCTGCGCAAGCGGTGGCTCGACCCCAATGAGCGCAAGAGGCAGGAGCGCAAGCGCGAGGCCGAACGAGAGGCGGACGTGGCATAAAGTCGGGACTTTTTCCCGGCCTTTCTTGGGATTTCTTCCTGAAATTCCAAGGAACTGTTCCCATTGCGATTTTTCCCCGCCGTATTGCATATGTGGGCCGCGGATAAAATCGCTTGTCCGTGGATCCGGCACCGGTTGCCTTGCGTTCCAGCGTCGACCTACCGGGTCAGCGTTTCCCCAAATCGAACCACCATTCACTTCGGAGGACTACCCATGAAGAAATCGCTCATCGCGATGACCGTGCTCGCTCTGTCGTCGGGCATCGCCTTTGCCGATGCCAAGCCGTCGGCCGACGAAGCCGGCAAGATTGCCGCAACGGCCAAGGCCTGGGGCTGCTCGGGCGGCGAAGCCGAGAAAGAAGGCGAAGCGACGGGCGTTTACGAACTCAACGACGCCAAGTGCGCGGACGGAGCCAACTACGACATCAAGCTCGACAAGGCGTTCAAGGTGCTCAGCATCACGGCCGACTAAACGGACAAGCGTGTGGTTTCGAGGAGCGGCTGCCTACGGTGGCCGCTCCTTTTTCTTTGCACGCAAGGCGAGAGCAGGATTTTTGACAGGGGCGCCCCAGCCCGTTATGGAGCTTCGATCCTCGCGCGAGATGCTGGACCCTTGGCCGCTGACCCTCCTGCCGCCGCACCACCTGCCGTGCCTGCTTTTCACGCGTGGCCCGACGGGCTGACGCCGACGCCGGAATACGAGACTGCTCTCGCCTATCTGCGCGAGCCGGGCGGGCATCTTTTCGTCACAGGGCGGGCTGGCTCAGGCAAATCCACTCTGCTGCGCGCGCTTCGTGATATCATTCCGGACGATATGGCCGTCCTTGCTCCGACCGGTCTCGCCGCCGTGAATGTCGGGGGCCAGACCATCCATTCTTTCTTCGGGCTGCCACCACGTCTGATTGGCCCGGACGACATTCGGCGCAGTCGCAATGGCCAGGTGATGCGCCGCTTGAAATTTCTCGTCATCGACGAGGTGTCCATGGTTCGCTCCGACCTGATGTGGGCGATCGACATGTCACTGCGCGTGAACCGGGGGCGCCCACGCGAGCCCTTCGGTGGCCTGCGGCTCGTCATGTTCGGCGATCTGCATCAGCTGCCTCCCGTGGTCCAGGAAGCGGAGGTCGCGCAGCATCTCGAGAGCGAGCATGGCGGACCTTTCTTCTTTTCAGCATCCGCCCTGCGCGAGGGCCCCGGCACCATGCTTCTGGAACTCAATAAGGTTTTCCGTCAGAGCGACGAGGGGCTGATCAACCTCCTCAACCGCATTCGCGAAGGTGATGTCGAGGAAGAAGATCTGTCGCTGCTCAACGAATGCGTGCGACCGGTCCGCACGCTGGGCGAAGGCGATGCCTACGTCATCCTGACGCCGACAAACGCCGCAGCCCAGCGAATCAATACCGCCTATCTGGAAGCGCTGGCGGGGCGTCTCTACCGGTTTGAGGCCGGAGTCAGCGGCGACTTCAACGCCAACGCCCACCCGACCGATACGACGCTTCTCCTGAAACCCGGCGCCAAAGTGATCCTGCTGCGCAATGACCCGGATCGGCGGTGGGTGAATGGCACCGTGGCGCGAATCTCGCGCTTGAGCGAAAAGCAGGTCTGGGTGGAAATCGACGGCAAGGAACACGAAGTCGAGCCGGCCGCCTGGGAGAACCGGCGCTACGCGTTCGACACCAAACAGGAGAAGGTGGTCGAGACGGTCGCCGGCACCTTCAAGCAGTTTCCGCTCCGCCTGGCCTGGGCGCTCACCATCCACAAGGCGCAGGGACTGACCCTCGACAAGGTCTACATCGACCTCGGTCGCGGGACTTTCGCCCACGGCCAGACCTATGTGGCGCTGTCGCGGTGCCGGTCTCTCGAAGGACTGGCCCTGGCCCGGCCGCTGCGAACCTCCGACATCCTCTTCGACCCGGCCGCCATGGGCTACCGGGATCATTTTCCAGTTCTGTAAGACATCGCGAAGTGCCTCTGCAATAACTTGATTCCGATCAAGACTTTTGCAGCGCCGTGGTGGCTTATAATTGTTATAATTCAATCTGTTGTGACATATTATGGGGAGCTGCGACCGATTTGATGTTGCAATGCACAAAAACGCTGGTATAAGTCCATCTCGTCGAGCCGGAAACGGCCCCGCAAGAATTCCATCGCCCCTTCGAAGAGCGTGCTCTCCCGGCGATGGCGCAGCATGCCCCCAACCCCCGCCCCAGAACCATAAGGACTGCTTGCCATGAACGACCAATTCACCCGCCAGGCTCAGGAAATGTTCGCCGCCGCCAAGGACGCTCGCATCCCCGAGAACATCCAGGCTATCGCCGAAGACGGCGTCGCCAAGACGCGCGAAGCTTTCGACAAGCTGCAGACCGTATCCAAGGACGGCGTCAAGACGATCGAAAACGTGATGCTGACGGCTCAGGCTGGCGCACGCACCATCGGCGAAAAGGTTCTGCGCAACGTCGAGATCAACACGGAAGCCGCTTTCGATGCCGCCGAGGCGATCGCCAAGGCCAAGACGGTTCCGGAAGTGATCAAGCTCCAGACGTCCTACGTTCAGCAGCAGCTGACGGCGTCGGCCAACCAGACGAAGGAACTGTTCGAGCTGTCCGCGAAGATCGCTCAGCAGACCTTCGAGACGATGAATGCCGCTGCCACCAAGACCTTCGAGCAGCTCAAGAAGTCGGCCTGATTTGCCGCCAAGGCACGATCAAAAAAGAGCCCGAGACGCGCGCCGTCCCGGGCTTTTTCTTTTCAAAAGCCTCTTTTTCAAAGGAAACAGCATCAATCCGCCACGTTGGCATGAATATCGCTAGGAACTGGAAGTCTAGCGACGCAGAGCGGCGGAGTAGGGCGATGCTGGGTTGGCAAACGGATGTCCGGGTAAGGCCCGCGCGACTGGCGGACGCGGCGCTGTTGCCGGCCGTGTTCGCGGAATCATGGCGGGGTGCTTACTCCGGCATCATTCCCGACCTGCAGCTCGACGGCATCATCCGCCGCCGCGACAGGGCCTGGTGGTCGGAATCGATTCGCAGCGGTGAAGGCCCCCTAGTGATCACCCACCAACGCCGGATCATCGGCTATGCGACCTGCGGCGTTGCACGCGGGCGCGGCCGATACCAGGGCGAGATCTACGAACT
>JBLMYE010000365.1:0-6666 GCA_050258115.1 Deltaproteobacteria bacterium
CTCGCCCGCAATCACGTTCAACGCCGTGCTGACGACACTGATCCTTTTCGTTCTCGTCTATACCGCCGTCTTCTCGATGGGCACCTACTACATCAACCGTTTGATCAACAAAGGCCCGGCCGGCGCGGCCGAAGAGGCATCGCACGGACAGCCGAACCGGCCACTCTCGGCGGCGGAACAGGCCGCGCGCGAAGCCATCATCGGAGTGCAGTGACATGGTCGAGATGGCGAGCGGAGAAGCGATGGCGACCTGGCTGCCGATCATATGGATCGCCCTGCTCGGGACCGCAGTCGCACTCTATGTCGTTCTCGACGGTTTTGACCTCGGGATCGGAATACTGTTTCCGTTCTCGCCCGAGGAAGAGGACCGCGATGTGATGATGAACTCCGTCGCGCCGTTCTGGGACGGCAACGAAACCTGGCTCATACTCGGTGGCGGGGGCCTGTTCGTCGCCTTTCCGCTGGCCTATGGCATCATCATGTCGGGTCTCTATCTTCCCGTCATCATCATGCTGCTGGCGCTGGTCTTTCGAGGCGTCGCGTTCGAATACCGCTGGGTGGCGAAGCCCCGTCATTCGTCCTGGGATATCGCGTTCGCCGGAGGTTCGATCACGGCGGCCTTCATGCAGGGCGTCATTCTCGGTGAATTGCTGCTCGGCCTTCCGGTGAAAGACGGCCATTTCGCCGGCGGAATGCTCGATTGGCTCCAGCCGTTCCCGGTCTTCGTCGGGCTAGCCACCGTCGCAGGCTACGCGCTTCTCGGCGCGACATGGCTCATGATGCGCACCGAAGGCGAGGTCGCCGCGCAGGCGCGCGAACAGGCCCGCCCTCTGCTCGTCCTCGTACTCGTCGCGATGGCGATCGTCAGCCTCTGGACTCCATTGACCGAGCCGCGGATCTGGGACCGCTGGTTCACACTTCCCAATTTTCTTTATCTATCGCCGATCCCCGTACTCACGGCCCTGGCGGCGCTGACGGTCTGGCGCGGCTTGACAGCGAACCACGACACCCTGCCATTTGTCGGCACAGTGGCACTGTTTCTCCTCGGCTTTGCAGGTCTCGCCATTTCGACCTTGCCCTACCTCGTGCCGCCCTCGGTCACGATCTGGGACGCTGCCGCGCACCCCTCTTCGCAACTCTTCATGCTCATCGGAACAGCCGCTCTTCTGCCGCTGATCCTCGGTTACACCGCATTCGTCTACTGGACGTTCCGGGGCAAAGTGAAACCCGGAGAGGGGTACCACTGACCCCGCCGGACGTTGTCGGAACGGACTTCAGGCACTACGCCGAATACATGTGCGGCACGGGAAGCGGCAAATCCCGCCCGGCGCAATCGGGGACCTTATCGCATTCCGGCGGTTCTGCGGATCCGGCGCCGGGCACATCGGCGGTAACGCGAAAGATCTTCTTTTCTTCCGGGATGACACAAGCAGGCCCCGGGACGACTCCCTTGAGCATAATCACGTAATCCATGCCGAGCGCTCCTTCACAGGTGAACCGGCCCTCGCGTCTCAGAACGGATTGGCAAAAAGTTTGTTCCCGCGACTGATGAAGAACGAGGCGGAATTGACCCTTGCAGGCCCGCGTGGGATAGGCTCCCGTCATGACGAATATCAACCCAGTTCACGTGATCGGCGGCGGTCTCGCCGGATCGGAAGCGGCATATCAGTTGGCCTGCGCCGCCGTTCCGGTGGTGCTGCACGAAATGCGCCCCCAGCGCATGACCGAAGCCCACAAGACGGAAGGGCTCGCCGAACTCGTCTGCTCCAACTCGTTCCGGTCCGATGATTGGGAAACCAATGCCGTCGGCCTCCTGCACGAAGAGATGCGCCGCGCCAACTCGCTCATCATGAGCACCGGAGACAAAACCAAGCTTCCGGCAGGCGGCGCACTGGCCGTGGACCGGGACGCCTTCTCAGCCGAGGTGACCTCGACGCTGCAGTCTCATCCGCTCATCACGATCGAGCGCGCCGAGATCGCCGGGCTGCCGCCCGTCGCGTGGGATAGCGTCATCGTCGCGACAGGGCCGCTGACGTCACCGGCGCTGAGCGCATCCATAGCCCAGCTAACCGGCGAAAAGGAACTCGCGTTCTTTGATGCGATCGCTCCCGTCGTCCATGTCGAATCCATCGACACGGGTATTGCCTGGCGCGCCTCGCGCTATGGAAAAACCGGCCCCGCCGGAACCGGCGCCGACTATCTCAATTGTCCGATGACGAAGGACGAATATGAAGCCTTCGTCGATGCGCTGTTATCGGCCGAGAAGACCGTCTTCAAGGAGTGGGAGGCTGAAACGCCGTATTTCGACGGTTGCCTGCCCGTGGAGGTGATGGCCGAACGAGGACGCGAGACGCTGCGGTTCGGGCCCATGAAGCCCGTCGGTCTCGACGATCCCCGCACGGGCCGGTGGCCTCATGCCGTGGTCCAACTCCGGCAGGATAACGCTCTCGGCACCCTCTGGAACATGGTCGGGTTCCAGACCAAGATGAAGCATGCCGAACAGGTGCGCGTGTTCCGCATGATCCCTGGTCTGCAGAACGCCGAGTTCGCCCGCCTCGGCGGCCTTCATCGAAACACCTATCTCAACTCGCCGACGGTCCTGGATTCCTCGCTGCGGCTGAAGGCCATGCCCCGGTTGCGCTTTGCAGGACAGATCACGGGAGTTGAAGGCTACGTCGAGAGCGCAGCCATCGGCCTGCTCGCGGGCCGCTTCGCAGCCGCCGAACGGATGGGACGCAGGATCGATCCGCCCCCGGCGGAGACCGCTCTCGGCGCGCTCCTGAGCCACATCACGGGTGGACACATCGTCACAGACGAGGCGGGAAACGGCGCGGCACCCCGGTCCTTCCAGCCGATGAACATCAACTATGGCTTGCTGCCGCCGCTCGAAGAGCCCCCCACGATCTCCTCCGACGGCAAGCGCCTCAAGGGCCCTGAACGCGGGATCGCAAAGAAGAAACTTCAATCGCGGCGGGCATTGGCAGCACTCGCAGATTGGCTCGACCGGGGCTCGCGGGCTGCGGCCGCCGAATAGGTTTCGGCCGGAGTTTGCAGTGCAGCTTTTGTGCGCCGCAACACCAGCGCGCGCGTCGCTCTACCAAAGGACAACTGGTTCGGCCCTGTCCGGTTGGATATAGCAACTCAAGCATTCCCTAAGGCCGGTCTGAGCAGCGGAGCGGACACGGCTAAAGTTAAATGAGCCGCCGAGGAGGAAACCCATGCTTCAGAAAGCGCTGAACGAACTCGCCCAGCAGATCCGCATTCGCGCCCGCTACGATAACTTTATCGGCGGCACGTGGGTGCCTCCGGCAAAGGGCCAGTACTTCACCAACATCACGCCCATCACCGGCAAACCGCTCTGCGAAATCGCCCGTTCGACCGCGGAAGACATCGAGACGGCGCTCGATACCGCGCACGTCGCCAAGGACAAGTGGGGCAAGGCATCGCCTGCCGAGCGGGCCGCCGTTCTCCTCAAGGTCGCCGATCGCATGGAGCAGAACCTTAAGCTCCTGGCTCTCGCCGAAACGCTGGACAACGGCAAGCCGATCCGCGAAACGACGGCGGCCGACGTTCCGCTCGCCATCGACCACTTCCGCTACTTCGCCGGCTGCATCCGCGCCCAGGAAGGCTCGATCTCCGAAATCGACCACGATACGGTCGCCTATCACTTCCACGAACCGCTCGGCGTGGTCGGCCAGATCATCCCCTGGAACTTCCCACTGCTGATGGCCTGCTGGAAGCTGGCTCCCGCACTCGCCGCAGGCAACTGCGTGGTTCTCAAGCCGGCCGAGCAGACGCCCATGAGCATCATGGTCCTCATGGACCTCATCGGCGACATCCTGCCTCCGGGTGTCGTGAACGTCGTCAACGGCTTCGGCGTCGAAGCCGGCAAACCGCTCGCTCAGAACAAGCGCATCTCCAAGATCGCGTTCACGGGTGAGACGACGACGGGCCGCCTCATCATGCAGTATGCCTCGGAAAACATCATTCCCTGCACGCTGGAACTGGGCGGCAAATCTCCGAACATCTTCTTCGCCGACGTGGCCGATGCGGATGACGCATACTTCGACAAGGCACTCGAGGGCTTCACCCTCTTTGCCCTCAACCAGGGTGAAGTCTGCACCTGTCCGTCGCGCGCCCTCGTCCATGAATCGATCTACGACCGCTTCATGGAGCGCGCCGTCAAGCGCGTTAACGCGATCAAGGCCGGCCACCCGCTCGATCCCGCAACCATGATCGGTGCCCAGGCCTCCAACGACCAGATGGAGAAGATCCTCTCCTACATCGACATCGGCAAGCAGGAAGGCGCCCAGTGCCTTGCCGGCGGAGAACGCAACCGCCTGGAAGGCGAACTGGCCGATGGCTTCTACGTCAAGCCGACCATCATGGCCGGCCACAACAAGATGCGAATCTTCCAGGAAGAGATCTTCGGCCCAGTCGTCTCAGTCACGAAATTCAAGGACGATGACGAAGCGCTTGCCATCGCCAACGACACGATGTTCGGCCTCGGCGCCGGCGTCTGGACCCGCAACGGCACCCGCGCCTACCGCTTCGGCCGCGCGATCCAGGCCGGCCGCGTGTGGACCAACTGCTACCACCTCTACCCGGCCCATGCCGCGTTCGGTGGCTACAAGCAGTCGGGCATCGGCCGCGAGACCCACAAGATGATGCTCGACCATTACCAGCAGACCAAGAATATGCTGGTCTCCTACAGCCCGAACGCTCTGGGCTTCTTCTAATCCAGGCAAGACCGAATGGGCCCGGCCGCAAGCCGGGCCCATTTTGCGTTTCAACGGCCGGTTCTTTCGGCAGGCCGCTCTTGCGCGCGCCCCCTCCCCGCCCCTATCTCTCTTCCCAGATCCGTTTGTGAGGCTACATGTCCAGCCCGACGCTGCGCTCGCTGCTGCAACTTCCGTCCGATCCGGCTCCGCTGTCGAAATCGGCGTTAATCCTCATCGACTGCCAGAACACCTACCGGGAAGGGATCATGCAGTTGGAAGGCGTGGAGCCGGCGCTGGCCGAGTGCTCGCGCCTCTTGGCCCGCGCCCGCGCAGCCGGCACCCCGGTCATTCACATCCAGCATGATGCCGGCGCGGGCTCTCCCTACGACGTTAACGCTCCCATCGGCCAGATCGCCGATCCGGTAGCCCCTCGTCCCGGCGAGAAGGTGATCACCAAGACGCTACCGAGTTCGTTCGAGGGCACGGACCTCGACGAGGAATTGAAGCGGCTCGGCGTCACCGATCTGGTGCTCGCCGGCTTCATGACTCATGTCTGCGTCAACTCTACCGCGCGCGCCGCCTTCAACCACGGCTACCGCCCGACGGTCGTCGCGGCCGGCACCGCCACCCGCTCGATCCCTGACCCGCGCGGCGGCGATGTTCCAGCCTCGTCCTTGCATGCGGCTTCTCTCGCCGCGCTGTCCGATATCTTCGCCATCGTCGTCCCCGATCAGACCAAGGTTCCGACATGACCGAGACCGTCCTGCGCGTCACCGCCACGCCGGAAGCCGTCGCCATGATCCGCAAGATCGAGGCGATGCACGGCCCGCTGCTGTTTCATCAGTCCGGCGGTTGCTGCGACGGTTCGGCGCCCATGTGCTATCCCCGCCACGACTTCCGTGTCGGCGCACAGGATGTCTACCTCGGCGAGATCGGCGGACAGCCGTTCTACATTGGCCGCCAGCAGTTCGAGTATTGGCAGGACACGCACCTGATCATCGATGTCGTCCCCGGCCGCGGTTCGGGATTTTCGCTCGAAGCGCCGGAAGGCGTGCGCTTTCTCACCCGGTCGCGCGTCTACACCGATGCCGAGTTCGATGTGCTTGCCCGCATGGGTCCCCCGCCATCGGGCGTCGACCGCCCGGCAGCCTGAATCCGCATCCGGTCTGCTCAGTTTTTAGGCTGAACATTGCGCGCAAAACCGGTGGCGGCCCCGCTGTCTTGAAAAAACCCAGCAAATTCATAGCAGACTCCGGCTGGCACGGGGGCTGCAATATTTAACGCATAATGCATCTAGGGTTCCGGCCGCGCCCGTTGTCAGCGCGGTGCCTGGTCCGAGAGATGCTCTCCCGGCCGGCGCTCGATTGTGCCGGCCGGAGCCACGGCGGGACAAAAGCCCGGGAGACCTGTACCGCGAGAAGCTTCGGCTTTCGGACGGACGGCCTCCGCGATGCGCTCGTCCTGGCGCCACTGGCCCTGTCGTCCGATCTCCGTTGCCCTCCGGACGTAGCAATCGGTGGTGACAAGGAGATCCCCATGACGAGCCGCCCTTCATTCAGACTGAGCTATCGCCTCGCAGCCCTGGCGGCACTGGCCCTGCCGTTCGCTGCCCCTGCTCAGGCCGAGCCGAAGAAGGAATTCAACGTCTGCTGGACAATCTATGCGGGCTGGATGCCGTGGGGCTATGCGACCGACAATGGCATCATCAAGAAGTGGGCGGACAAGTACGGCCTCAAGATCAACGTCACGCAGGTCGGCGACTACGTCGAGTGCATCAACCAGTTTACCGCCGGAAAGTTCGATGCCGCGACGTCCACATCCATGGATGCCCTCGCCATCCCTTCCGTCGGCGGCGTCGATACCACCGTCCTGATTGCCGGCGACTACTCGAATGGAAACGATGGCCTCATTCTTCGCGGCAAGACCAAGCTCGAGGACATCAAGG
>JBLMYE010000366.1:0-5416 GCA_050258115.1 Deltaproteobacteria bacterium
ACAATAAGACCGCAATCTACAAGTTTACGAACGATCTCTCTCACTCTACTGGAAAAGGTTTTGACCCCTCGCTAGTTGCCGAGAGCCAGAAGAACACACCATATTTGCTGGAGATGATCGAAAAGGTTGCGCCGTTACATTGCAACGGCTTCAAGACACTCGCGTCTGCATAAATCTCGCGCCTTCAGCACGTCACGCATAAGGGCTCGAACGCCCCCTCTCTACCCCCCCTGTTCCCCGCGAAACAGCGCAGGCGTCCGTCCTCCCCTACACCTGTCCTCATCGAGACTGAACCGGCCGAAGCGGCCATCACACCCGAGAGGACACGCCGATGCTCAAGTCCATCACCAAGCCCGCCGCCCTGATCCTCGCGCTCGCCGCCGGGGCCATCGCCGCCGCTCCCGCCGAGGCCGGCGGCCGCGCCAAGGAGTACTTTTCCCAGACCTACGTGCTGGACAAACCCCTGCACGGCTATGAAGGCCGCGCCGGCGACTATTACTGCAGCTATATCCGCATTCCGATCCACAAATTCGTCGGCGGCCGCATGAAGGTCGTCGCCTGGACGCTCCAGCAGCATTGCTACTGATCAAGCGTTCCGGCCTGCGATGAACTGAAGACGGCCCGGCTTCTCCCACCGGGCCGTTCTGCCGTTCAGTGCCGCGCGGCGCTCTGGGCCGGATGCCTCACCACTGCGCGCGCCACAACGGCAGCGCCATCGCCCCGTTTTGAATGGTGACGGTGCCGCGCCGGTCGAGGCCGCCGCTGACGCCCAGTTCGCCCGCGAATTTGGTGACGATGTTGGCGCGCATTTCCGCGCCCACGTCGCCCGCGAACTGCAACCCGTATTCGAACTTGCCGACGGCGAGCCGCACGATCTGGAACTGGTTCGGGTTGGTGTCGCCCTTCGGATTGGCCGAGCCCAGGCACCGCCGCCGCAGCGACGCGAGCTTGGCCTCGTCGTACTCGTAGACGGTGCCGGTGAACGTGAGAACGACGCCGGTCACGTAATTGCCCTTGAAGGACGCGTTGAGGATGTTGGCCCATCCGGCCGACAGGCCGAACGACTTCTGATCGTGCGTGGTGAACTCCGCGCCTTCGAGCGCCTGGCTGAAGCCGTCCTCGTCGAACTTCGCCCGGCAGCGCACCATGTTCACTTTGAGCAGCCGGTCGCCCGTTCGCTGATAGGTGCGCTTGTCGAGGTAGCCCCGCGCGATCGTGCCCGGCGTGTAGTAGGCGAGCGGCGGCGACATGCGCACGACGTTGAGATTGTCGAAGATCGCGTCCGCCGCAGCCGGTTCGCCCGCTGCAAGGACGGACGCAAACGCTAAGATCAACCGACGCATGTGAAAGCCCCCGACTTTGGCGGGCAATCTACAGGGCCGGAGCGGGCCCGGAGAAGCGGCACGACGGCGTGGCAGCCGACTTTGCCGGGCCGTTGTGGCCGCAAAGCAGCAGCGAGCCTGCGGCGCGGCGGTGTCAGCAGACGGAGGAAGGAACGGCGGTTACAGCGGGAACTCGCGGCGAGCGGGGCCCACATAGAGCTGGCGCGGACGCCCGATCCGCTGCTCGGGGTCCTCGATCATTTCCTTCCACTGAGCAATCCAGCCGACCGTTCGCGCGACCGCGAACAGCACGGTGAACATTTCCACCGGGAACCCGATCGCCCTGAGCGTGATGCCGGAATAGAAATCGATGTTCGGGTAGAGCTTCTTGGAAATGAAGTACTCGTCCTGCAGCGCGATGCGCTCCAGTTCCATGGCCACTTTCAGAAGCGGGTCGTCGCGCTTGTCGAGTGCGTCGAGCACTTCGTGACACGTCTTCTGCATCACTTTCGCGCGCGGGTCGTAGTTTTTGTAGACGCGATGCCCGAAGCCCATGAGCCGGAAACCGGACGACTTGTCCTTCGCCTTGGCGATGAATTCCGGAATGCGTTCGACGCTGCCGATCTCCTGCAGCATGTTGAGCGCCGCCTCGTTGGCTCCGCCGTGTGCAGGACCCCGCAGGCAGGCGATGCCGGCGGCGATGCAGGCGAACGGATTGGCGCCCGACGAACCGGCAAGGCGCACGGTCGACGTGGACGCGTTCTGTTCGTGGTCGGCGTGCAGGATGAAAATGCGGTCGAGCGCGCGCGCCACGATCGGGTTCACCATGTAGGGCTCGCACGGCACCGCGAAGCACATCTGCAGGAAGTTCGACGTGTAGTCGAGATCGTTGCGCGGATAGATGAAGGGGTGGCCGATCGAATACTTGTAGGCCATCGCCGCGATCGTCGGCATCTTCGCGATCATGCGGTTCGTCGCGACGCGGCGGTGCTCGGGGTTCGTGATGTCGGTGGAGTCGTGATAGAACGCCGACAGCGCGCCGACCACGCCGACCATGACCGCCATCGGATGCGCGTCACGCCGGAACCCGGTGTAGAACCGGGTCATCTGCTCGTGCACCATCGTGTGGTTGGTGATCGTGCGGCGGAACTCGCGGAACTGTTCGTTGGTCGGCAACTCACCGTTGAGCAGCAGGTAACAGGTGGCCAGGAAGTTCGAGTGCTCGGCCAGCTGCTCGATGGGGTAGCCGCGATAGAGCAGTTCGCCCTTGTCGCCGTCGATGAACGTGATCCTCGAGGCGCAGTTCGCCGTCGAGGTGAACCCCGGATCGTAGGAGAAGCAACCCGTGTCCTTGTAGAGCCGGCCGATGTCCATGACGGCCGGCCCGATCGTGCCGTGACGGACCGCGAGTTCCGTCGCCTTGCCCTGGTACGTCAGAGTGGCGTCGCCCTCGGGCACGACGGTGGCGGGGGGCTGTTCCTGGATGGTCATCGGTCCTGTCTCCTACACCCGGCCCATCGAAAAGGGGCTCGGACGCTCCTTGCTGCGCGCAGGCGAAGCGCGAACTTTGCTGCGCTGCGGCGCATGATACCGCGCTTGCACACAGTTGGCCAATGCCGCCAAAGGACGAACCTCGCCTGCAAATGAGGCAATCGTCCTTAGGCGCTGTTACGTGGCCTGGTCCCGGAGACGCGCCAGCGATTCATCCCGTCCGAGCACCGCCATCACGTCGAAGACGGGCGGCGAGACCGCACGCCCCGTCAGGGCCGCCCGCAGGGGTTGTGCCACTTTTCCGAGCTTGGCGCCCGTGGCTTCGGCGAAGGTACGCACCACGGCCTCCAAATCGCCCGCGGTCCAGCTCGGGCTTTCCGCAAGTCGCGGCAGCAAATCCCTGATCAGGGTCCGCGCCTCGGCATCGATCAGCTTGGCGGCCTTCTCGTCCAGGCCGAGCGGCCGCTCCGCCACGAGATAGAGCGCTCCTGCGAGCAGTTCAGCCAATGTCCGGGCCCGCTCTTTCAGCGAGGGAATGGCAGCCTGGAACCGGTCCCAGCCTTTGGCTTCGAACAACGCCGCGAGCCCGTCACCCGTTTCGACGGCCGGCAGGAGCGCGCCGATCTCCCTGGCCAGTGCGATGTCCGATCTCGCCGGCGCCTTGGGATCGGCAGGGAGCGCGCGCAAGGCTGCGAAATCGAGATGCGGCAGCATCTGCCGCACGCGCCGGACGAGTTCCCCATCATCCGACTGGCGAATGTAATGGGCGTTGAGGTCGTCAAGCTTCTTGAAGTCGAAGCGGGCCGCACTCTTGTTGATGTCGTCGATGTCGAACCACGCGATCAACTGATCCGTCGACATGATCTCGTCGTCGCCATGGCTCCAGCCAAGGCGCGCGAGGTAGTTGCGCAGGGCGGCGGGAAGGTATCCCATCGAGCGGTATTCCTCGACGCCTTGAGCGCCGTGCCGCTTGGAAAGTTTCGCCCCGTCCGCTCCGTGAATGAGAGGCACGTGCGCCCAGACCGGAACTCGCCAGCCCATAGCATTATAAATCTGCGTCTGCCGCGCCGCGTTGGTCAGATGATCGACCCCGCGCACGACATGCGTAATCCCCATGTCGTGATCGTCGACGACGACGGCGAGATTGTAAGTCGGGTTGCCGTCTGAGCGCAGGATGATGAGATCGTCGAGATCCTTGTTGGCAAAGGTGACGCGGCCTTGAACACGGTCGTCAACGACGGTTTCGCCCTCGCGCGGTGCCCGCAGGCGGATGGCGAATGGTGCTCCGGCAGGCGCCTCGGCCGCGTCGCGGTCGCGCCAGGGCGACCGGATCGTCAATGGCCGCTTTTCCGCCTCGGCGGCTTTGCGCATCTCGTCGAGTTCGGCCGGCGACAGGAAACATTTGTAGGCGTTGCCGGAGGCGAGCAGGCTTTCGGCCACCTCGCGGTGCCGTGGCGCTTGCGCGAACTGCGAGACGGGCTCGCCGTCCCAGTCGAGCTCCAGCCAAGTGAGCCCATCGAGGATCGCCGCGACGGCAGCAGGATTGTTGCGCTCCCGGTCGGTGTCCTCAATGCGAAGGAGAAATCGTCCGCCCCTGCCTCTGGCATAAAGCCAGTTGAACAGCGCGGTACGGCCGCCGCCGATGTGCAGGTAACCGGTGGGGGAGGGCGCAAACCGAACGACGGGTTTGCCGCTCTCAGTCGTTGTGCTCATGAGCGTCTACGTTCGACCAGAAACTGTGGGATGATGCCCCCCTGTAGCATACGCATTGCGGGCCTTTAAAGAGCGATGTCGGGGGTGAGCGGAGAGGCGGAGGATGGGCCAGGGGCCTCGGGCCCGCCGGAAGGTTCGCGAGACGGATGGTCGGGCGCGCCGCCGCCAACGCGACGGGGCAGGCTCTCCCGTATCCTTGTGCCGCTGAAGAACCTGTTTCAAGGCCAGCTTGCCGAAGAACGCCCCCGCTTCGTCATTTGGGTCCCCGTGATCTTCGGGGCAGGCATCTGGGCTTATTTCACCCTCAAGGCCGAGCCGGGCTACCCGGCCGCTGTGCTGCCGCTTGCGATGGGGCTCGTGGCCATCGCACTGTCGTCTTCGGCGACGGGCCGCAGGTTGCTGGCCGTGATGCTCGTGATCGCAGGCCTGGGGTTCCTGACGGCCAAGATCCGGACGGCCCTTGTTGCAGCCCCCGTCCTGGACCGGACGCTGCGCGCGGCCGAATTGACAGGTGTCCTCGAACGGCGCGAACCCCATGCCAAGCGCGGCGAGCGGCTGACGCTGCGCCTCACGTCGATCGCCGGCATCGAAACCCAGAACATGCCGCGCCGCGCGCGCGTCCGCATCCTTGGTCCGGCCGGCGACGTGAAGCCGGGGGATCGTCTACGTCTGACCGCGACCCTGTCGCCGCCCGCCGCGCCGGCGCTGCCCGGCGGTTACGATTTCGCGCGCGCCGCCTACTTCGAGCAGATTGGAGCCGTCGGCTATGCGCTGAAACCGCCGGAAAAACTTGTCCAGGACGGTCCCGAACCGCCGCCGGCCCTGCGCATCCGCGCCGCGGTCGAGGACATCCGCCAGGATATCGGCCGCCGCATCCAGGCGGCGCTGCC
>JBLMYE010000367.1:0-5329 GCA_050258115.1 Deltaproteobacteria bacterium
GCGCGCATGTCTTGATGAAGCCACCGACATCCGGGACGTGCTCGATGACCTCGAGCGACACCACGGCGTCGAATTGCGCGCCTTCGGCTGCAAGGTCTTCTATCGTGCCGATGCGATAAGAGAGGTCGAGCCCACCGGGGCCGGTCTGTCCCGCCGCGTGCGCGCGGGCCGCCTCCACGTTCTCGCGCCCCGGATCGAGACCGGTCACGCGCGCGCCCATGCGCGCCAGCGGTTCTGAAACCAAACCGCCCCCGCAGCCGACATCCAGCAGGGTGAGCCCTTTCAGCGGCTTCAAACCTGTGCCCTTCAGCTCGAAGTGCCGCACCAACTCGTCGCGGACGAACGCCAACCGCGCGGGGGCGAGCTGGTGAAGGGGCCGAAACTTGCCCTTCGCATCCCACCATTCGGACGCGATGCGGCGGAAGCGCTCGACCTCGGCTTCGTCGACGTTCGGGCTGCCGGATCTGGCGCCGGCGGCGCTTTTCTCTGTCGTGTTCATCCCTTGCAGTTGGACTAGCCACGGGCCGCCCTGTCAATGCGGCAGTGCATGGTTGCCGATCGGGGCCGATGCCTTTAAGAGAACGCGCGAACCGGGCATATCCGATCGCGGCGGCGCTCCTTGAAGCCATACGGGGGCTTGCGCGGGTGCGACCCTGCCCCGGGGCACTCCTGTCGAGAGTATCAATGTGAAGACCCCGCGGCCGCGAGGGATGAACGCCGGGCTGGAGACGTCATGGCACTCGTAGTGATGAAGTTCGGCGGCACGTCGGTGGCCAATGTGGATCGGATCCGCAACGTGGCTGCCCATGTGAAGCGCGAGGTTGATGCCGGGAACAAGGTCGCCGTCGTGGTTTCGGCCATGGCCGGGGCCACCAATCAGCTGGTTGCGTGGGTCAACGAAGCGTCGCCCCTCCACGACAAGCGCGAATACGACGCCGTCGTTGCGTCCGGCGAGCAGGTAACCGCCGGCCTGACCGCGATCGTGCTGCAGTCGATGGGCATAAAGGCCCGGTCGTGGAACGGCTGGCAGATTCCGATCGAGACGAGCAACGCGCATGGCGCGGCCCGCATTCTCGAAATTCCCGGCGAAAAGTTGCGCGCATCGATCAATGCCGGGGAAGTCGCCGTGATTACCGGCTTCCAGGGCATCGAACCGGACACACAGCGGATTTCGACGCTGGGGCGGGGCGGCTCTGATACGAGCGCCGTCGCCGTGGCGGTCGCCCTCAATGCCGATGTCTGCGATATCTATACCGACGTGGACGGGGTCTATACGACCGACCCGCGTATCGTGGCCAAGGCCCGCCGGCTTCCGAAAGTCTCCTACGAGGAGATGCTGGAAATGGCGTCGTCGGGCTCGAAAGTCTTGCAGACGCGCTCGGTCGAACTCGCCATGGTGCATGGAATGCGCACGCGGGTCCTGTCGAGCTTCGTCGCCCCCGATCAGATGGAGCCGGTGCGGCTCGACAATCTGGATAACATCGGCACCACCGTTTGCAGCGAGGATGAGATCGTGGAACAGCAGGTTGTGAGCGGCATCGCGTACGCCAGGGACGAAGCCAAGGTGACGCTTCTCAAGGTCGCCGACAAGCCGGGGGTCGCCGCGCGCATTTTCGGCCCCCTCGCCAACGCCTCCATCAACGTCGACATGATCGTTCAGAACGTCGCCGCCGATGGGAACGCGACCGATATGACGTTTACGGTTCAGGCCGCCGAGTTACCGCGGGCGCTTGCCGTCCTGGAAGATGCCAAGGCCGACATCGGCTATTTCGACGTCAAGTCGTCCGACGGTGTGGCCAAAATCTCCGTGATCGGCGTCGGTATGCGCAGCCACGCCGGAGTAGCGGCCCGTATGTTCCAGGCGCTCGCCGACAAAGGTATTAACATCCTTGCCATCTCCACGAGTGAGATCAAGATCAGCGTGCTGATCGACGCGGCTTATGCCGAACTTGCGGTCCGGACCTTGCATACCCTGTATGGTTTGGACGAAGACTGAACGAGTACCCGGCGCGCCGGTCATTTTTCCTGCGCGCGGCCCAGGCGGAGAGTGGGCACGGTCATGGTCACCAAGAGAGGCGAAGAGCCCCGCGCGGTCGTGGCGTCAGAGCCGGCGCTGCGTGTCATCATGCGCCGCCTCAGGGACATCATGGCCGAGCCCGGCGACGGACAGGCGCGCCTCGACAAGATCGTCCGCCAGATCGCCGGCGTCATGGTCGCCGACGTCTGCTCGCTTTATCTGAAACGCCAGGACGGCACGCTCGAACTCTTCGCCACCGAAGGCCTCTTGCCGACCGCCGTTCACGCCACGCGCTTGAAGCGGGGCGAGGGCCTTGTCGGCCGTTGCGCGGAACTCAACATCGCGATCAACGAACCGGACGCACCCAAACACCCGGCGTTCTCCTACCGGCCCGAGACGGGCGAGGAGCTCTACCACTCCCTGCTCGCCGTCCCGATCCAGCGGTCCGGCCAGACACTCGGCGTGCTCGTGGTACAGAACAAGACCACCAAGGAATACTCCGACGAGGACGTGGAGGTTCTGGAATCGACCGCCATGGTCGTCGCCGAACAACTCGTGTCCGGTGCCGTCGCGGGAACGACCGCAGCCCTCGAAATCTCCAGTTCGCTGTCCGCCGTCATCAAAGGGACCTCGATTTCCGAGGGACTGGCGCTTGGGCACGTCGTCGTACACGAGAGCCGCATCGTCGTAACCAAGCTCATGGCCGAGGATCCCGTCCACGAGATGCGGCGGCTGGAGAACGGCCTGACTGATCTCAGGCTTTCGCTCGACGAAATGCTGGCCCACGAGCATCTCTCCGCTGCGGGCGAGCATCGCGACGTGCTCGATGCCTATCGCATGTTCGCCCACGACAAGGGATGGGAGCGACGCCTCCGCGAAGCCGTGCAAAGCGGGCTGACCGCCGATGCCGCGGTTGAGCGGGTGTTGAACAATACCCGCGCCCGGCTCATGCATCAGCCCGACGCGTTCTGGCGCGAACGTCAGCGCGATCTCGACGATCTGTCCGATCGCCTGCTGCGCATTATCGCCGGCCGCCCAGGCGGCCCGATCGAACCGGCTGAAATGCCACCGGACACGGTACTTGTTGCGCGGACCATGGGCCCGGCAGAACTCCTCGACTACGATCGTACGAAACTTCGCGGTCTCGTCGTCGAGGACGGCAGCCCGCAAAGTCATGTGGCGATCGTAGCCAAGGCACTTGGCATTGCCGCAGTGGCCCGCGCGACGGGCATCGTAGAGCGGGCGAGCGCGGGCGATGCCATCATCGTCGATGGTGTCACGGGGCAGGTTCATTTGAGACCGCAGCCCGAGGTCGTCTCCGCCTACAGCGACAAGGCCCGTTTCCGCGCGCGCCGCCAGAAGCAGTACGACGCGCTCCGCGACCGGCCGGCGGTGACGCGCGACGGCGTGCGTATCAATCTTCAGATGAATGCGGGTCTTGTGGTGGACATGCCTCATCTGGAGGAATCCGGCGCGGACGGGATCGGCCTTTTCCGCACAGAACTGCAGTTCATGCTTTCGCGCACGTTCCCGCGCCATGAACGGCAGTTGAAGACCTACAAGACGGTTCTAGACGAGGCCAAGGGTAAGCCGGTGGTCTTTCGCGCGCTCGACATCGGCGGCGATAAGGTCTTGCCCTACCTTCGTCAGGAAAAAGAGGAAAATCCCGCGATAGGCTGGCGCGCGATACGCATGTCGCTTGATCGCCCGGCCCTGCTGCGGACGCAGGTGCGGGCTTTTCTCCATGCGGCTTCGGAGCGCGAATTGCGCCTCATGATCCCGATGGTTTCGGAAGCCGCCGAGATCGACCTCGTTCGCGCCGAGGTCGACAAGGAAATCGGCATCATGCTGCGCAAGGGCATACCGCCGCCCAACTCGCTGAAGCTCGGCGCCATGATCGAGGTGCCGAGTCTTCTCTTCGAACTGGATCATCTGCTGCCGAAGGTCGATTTTGTCTCGATCGGTTCGAACGATCTGATGCAATTTCTCTTTGCCGCCGATCGAACCAACGCGCGCGTCGGCAACCGGTATGACAGTCTCACGGCTGCTCCCATGCGTGCGTTCGCGGAACTCGCAAAAGCGTGCGCGCGCCATAAAACGCCGCTGACACTTTGTGGAGAAATGGCTGGACGTCCGCTCGAGGCGATGGCGCTGATCGGTCTCGGCTTCCGCACTCTGTCGATGGCGCCGGCCTCTGTAGGGCCGGTGAAGTCGATGATACTGGCACTTCATGCAGGCGCCGTGCAGCAGGTTGTCGAACGCTTCCTGCGCGACGGGAAAGGCTCCCTGCGCTCAGAACTCATGCGCTTTGCCGAGCAGAATGGCATCGAGATTTGACTTGGTCTGCGGCACGCTCGCAACATGCGGATTTGTGCTGTTTTTTACCTTTGACTCTGCCCGCCAGATAACGATTCTTCTCCCGTCCGGACCTTGCGTCTGGACGACAGCATGCGTGGCAAGAGTGAGTTCATGCGTTCGACGTTCAACCCGACGTCAATTTCCTATCCAGGTGCCGGACGGCCGGAACCGACACGAAGAGGGGCTTCCGCTGACGCCGAGATCGCGCGGTTTTTCGTAGAGCTGAGGTGTTATCTGAGGCTTTCCACGGCCGAGGTCGCACATCGCGTCGGGGCGCATCCGAATATCATTGCGGCTCTTGAAGCCGGACGGATCGACGTACTGCCGGTTTGGAACGAAACCGCGCGTATCGTGACGGCCTACATCGGACTGGCACGGCTCGATCCCCGTCCTGCTCTCGAGCGCCTGTCCGTTTTGATGCGGGTCGCCGTTAACGCCGGTCCGCATCGTCATCACCCCGCTGTGGCCCCTGCCAGGAGCGCTGCGACAAGCCCGGTAAGCCGTATCGTCAGTCGCCTTTCGGAGGCGACGGCGCGGCCAAAATCAGGAGCGGCGCGGACAGAGTGGTTCACCGAGTGGATGGAGCACATCCGGAACTCGGCGAAGGCTTTCGGCGAAGTTGGGGTTCCCGCCCGCGCGCCGGTGCGCTGGGTGCTGTCGGCGGCGTTCGCGCTCATCGTCGTGGCGTCCGTAGCGCCGTCAGGCGTGCTGCAGGCGTCTGTCGGGGGAATTGCACAACCGATTTCGGGCTTGTGGCGCAAGCTCAGCGGTGAAGGCCGCGCTATGCGCGTGATCGTCCGGGACGGGCTGAAGTGGATCGAGGCCGACGATCCGCGCGAGCGTCGATCAGACAAATTGCCGTCGCGGCGGTCTTGAGCCTATAAGACGCCCATCACAGTGGCGGCTTCCTCGCCGGAAGCCGCTTTTTGCCGTTGCAGCGTCCCCTCGGCGCCG
>JBLMYE010000368.1:0-4432 GCA_050258115.1 Deltaproteobacteria bacterium
CGATAATATTTCGCAGTTCCGCAAACTTCACTACTGGCGACGACCGGGCGACCGGGTGATCGTTCTCCTGACTGCCGGCAATCTCGGGATCAGCCAGTCCGTCATCAGCATTTTGAACGAACAACTGGCGGATGGGTCGGGTGTGGAACACAACCTGATGACGGCGACGTCGATGTACCGTGCTGCGCGCATCGTGGGCGACGCCGTCCGTGAGGTGCGCCGCGTCGACGGTGAGGCCCTGGAAACGACACGCAGCGGTTTTTTCGCCTCTTTCATTCTAGGCGGCCAGATCGGCTCGGAGCCACCCCGCATCTTCCAGATCTACTCGGAGGGGAACTTCATCGAGGCTGCGGACGACACGCCGTTTCTGCAGATCGGCGAGCACAAGTACGGCAAACCGATCCTCGACCGTGTGGCACAGCCTGGGATGCGGCTCGGCGAAGCTGCAAAGCTCGTCCTGCTGTCGTTCGATTCGACGCTGCGGTCCAATCTTTCGGTCGGCATGCCCATCGACCTACTGCTTTATGAGCGCGACAGTCTGGACGTGCGCCGGTATAGCCGCATCTACCAGGATGACGAGTATTTCAAGAAGCTCTCGGGGTCGTGGGCATCGGCGCTTCGCGAAGCGTTCGGGAAGATCGAGGAGTTCAAGGGCTGACGTCCGCTCTGTCGCCGATCCCCATTGGGGTTTTAGCCGGGACGCGCTAGGGTCGGCACGCATCAACCGCCTGGATCCTGCGCACAATGTCCACCTCCGGAACCGACAGCCCGATATACGACCTCCGCACCGTGCGCGATTGGCTTCGCTACGGCGTTTCCCAATTTCGAAGCGCCCGCCTCGTGTTCGGTCACGGGACGTCGACGCCGGTCGACGAGGCTGCATTTCTCATCCTCTCCGCTCTCGATCTGCCGGTCGATCAACTCGATCCGTGGCTCGACTGCCGTCTCACCGCTGCCGAGCGCGCAAAGATCGCCGCCCTTTTCGATTTGCGCATCACCACGCGTAAGCCCGCGCCCTACCTCGTCAATCGCGCCTATATCCGCGGACGGGACTTCTACGTCGACGAGCGCGTGATTGTCCCACGGTCCTACATCGGTGAACTTCTCGATGGCGAGCTGGCGACCGTTGTACCCGACCCCGAAACGGTGAATTCGGTTCTCGACCTCTGCACCGGCTCAGGGTGCCTGGCCATCATTGCGGCGCTCACCTACCCCAATGCCATCGTCGATGCGGTCGATCTCTCGGCCGACGCGCTCGAAGTCGCAAGGCGAAACGTCGCCGATTACGGATTGGAGGATCGCATCAAGCTCCACCAGTCCGATCTGTTCTCAGGGCTAGGCTCCCGCCGATACGACCTCATCATTTCGAATCCGCCCTACGTTTCCGCGGATGCGATCGCAGCCTTCCCGCCCGAGTACAAGGCCGAGCCGGTGATAGCCCATGCCGGGGGAGCGGACGGACTCGATCTCGTTCGCCGGATCATCGCAGAGGCGCCACGTCATCTGGAACGCGACGGCGTCCTGGTCGTTGAAGTGGGGACGGCCCTCGACATTCTTGAGGAAGAGTTTCCCAATCTGCCATTTCTCTGGCTCGAAACGGAAGACAGTTCCGGGGAGGTCTTCGCATTGACCGCGGCTGAGTTGCAGTCCAGCCAGCCGGATCGGCGGTCGCGGCCTCGCTGAGGAGACCGGCCATGAGTGGCGGTGGCGATCATGCGCTGATCCTAAGGCTCGCGCAGAGGCCTTGTTTCTGTTGCGGTTGTTGGTGCCTTTCGCGCGAAGATGCGCGGCGGTCCAAGAGGGTGCTTCGGCTGGTGCGCGCGGTGGTCAAGGACTGGGAGGAAGTGCGCCGGCTCAACGCGGACAGCGCGCGGCAGGCTTGACACGACGTCCGCTCCGGCCACGAATAGCGGCGACCGGTTTCGCCATTCATGGATGCCATGCGCCGCACCTTGTTTTGTCTGATAGCGGCGATCTTCGCGGCGGCGGCTATCGCGGCCGATCCGCAGGCGGACACGCGGCCCATCGTCATAAAGTTCAGTCATGTTGCCGCCCCGCAGGCTCACAAGAGCAAGGGTGCCGAACGATTCAAGGCCCTTGCCGAGGCGTATACTGGCGGACGCGTCCGCATAGAGCTCTATCCCAATTCGCAACTCTACAAGGACAAGGAAGAACTCGAAGCCCTGCAACTCGGCGCGGTAGAAATGCTGGCGCCTTCGCTGTCGAAGTTCGGGCCTCTCGGGATAAAAGCATTCGAGGTTTTCGACATTCCGTATCTCTTCCATGACACGAAGGACCTCGCACGGATTACAGAGGGGCCGATTGGGAAAGAAATTCTGCAACAGCTGGAGCCCAAGGGCATCGTGGGTCTTGGGTACTGGAACAACGGCTTCAAGATCCTGTCGGCGAACACGCCCCTCATCAAGCCGGACGATCTGCTCGGGCTAAAGGTGCGCATTCAGTCTTCACGGGTGATCGAGGAACAGATGACCACACTGGGCGCCCTGCCCCAGGTCCTCGCGTTCTCTGAAGCCTATCAGACGCTCTCGTCCGGCGTCGTCGACGGGACCGAGAATCCGCCTGCAAACTTCTACAATCAGAAGATGTTCGAGGTTCAACGGCATGCGACGGTCACAAACCATGGGTTTCTCGGGTATGCCGTGATCGTCAACCGGGATTTCTGGATGGCGCTGCCCGCAGATATTCGCGACAGCCTCGAGCGGGCCGTGCGTGATGCGACCCCCTATGCGAATGCAGAGGCGGCCAAGGAAAACGAAGACGCCATGACGGCCATGCGCAAAACCGGCAAGACCGCATTCCACGAACCGACGGCGGAGGAGCGAGTAGCGTGGGAAGCAGCGCTGACGCCGGTCCGCGTACGCATGGCCGATCGCGTCGGCCCGGATCTGCTCCGCCGCATCGAGGCTGAGATCACGGGGTCGCGGCCATGACGTCCGGACCGCGGCTGCGGTGGCTCGACCGGCTCGAAGAAAGCCTTATCGCGTCCCTGATGGGTGTGGCGACGCTCGTCATTTTCGTCGCCGTCGTGCATCGTTATGCCCTGTCGCACCTTGGCGGACTTGTGGTGTGGAGCCGGGAGGAAGGTTACTCCGGACTCTCGGATGGGCTGCGCACGGTCTACTTCGGCTTGCTCTCGATCCGGCTCACATGGGCTCAGGAGCTGTGCATCTACCTTTTCGTTTGGATGGCAAAGTTCGGCGCGGCTTATGGCGTGCGGACGGGGATCCATGTCGGCGTGGATATTCTCGTCAACCGGCTGCCGCCCATATGGCGGCACCGTATGGTACTGCTCGGACTTGGCTGTGGCGCGCTCTTCACGGCGATCGTTGGGTGGCTGGGTGCGCGGCTCGTCATGCATCTGTTCCATTCCGGGCAGGTCTCCGCGGTGCTGGAAGCGCCGATGTGGCTAGTCTATTTGTGCCTGCCGCTTGGTTCGTTCCTGATGTGCTTCCGCTTCCTGCAAGTGGCCTTCCAGTTTCAACAGACGGGCGCGCTGCCGCATCACGATCCTACGTCGGAAGTCATGTCCAGCGAGGTGCGGCCGTGACCTCCATATTGATTTTCGGCCTTCTCATCCTGCTGCTTCTGACGGGTACACCCGTATCCATCGCACTCGGGCTGACCGTGCTGACAGCCCTGCTGATGCTCACCAGCGTGCCGCTGGACGCGGTCGCTCTCAAGCTTTTCACGGGAATGGAAAAGTTCGAGATCATGGCGGTGCCGTTTTTCATCCTTGCCGGTGCGTTCCTCACGCACGGAGGGGTGGCGAAGCGCATGATCCGCTTTGCAACCGCAATGACCGGCCACTGGCCCGGCGGGCTTGGCATCGCGTCCGTTCTCGCGTGCGCCATTTTCGCGGCCGTTTCGGGTTCTTCACCAGCGACGGTGATCGCCATCGGTTCCATTCTCGTGCCGGCCATGGCTGCTCAGGGATATCCGAACCGGTTCGGTGCCGGAGTGATCGCGTCTTCGGGGACGCTCGGCATCCTCATCCCACCGTCGATCGTGATGGTGCTCTATGCCCTGGCCACGGCGGGGATGAGCGCGAAAGGCCCCGACGGTCAACGCGTGAGCGCAGCATCCGTCGACGATCTCTTCATGGCCGGCGTCGTCCCGGGGCTGCTCTTGGCGGCGGTGCTCGCGACTGTGACCTGGTGGATCGCGAGAAACGAAGGCTACCCCCGCGCCGTTCGTGCGAGCTGGCGGGATGCCGGAGAAGCGTTGGTCGATTGCATATGGGGGCTGGCACTCATCGCGGTGGTGCTCGGCGGCATCTACGGCGGTCTGGTCACGCCAACCGAAGCGGCGGCACTCAGTGCGGTCTATGCGTTCGCCGTCGCCAAATTTGTCTATCGCGATATCGGCTGGGCCGATGTTCCGAAGGTCTTGCTGGCCGCGGCGAACATGAGCG
>JBLMYE010000369.1:0-5251 GCA_050258115.1 Deltaproteobacteria bacterium
TTTGGCGTTGTCCTGACCGGCCAAGCCATTCGCTTCCATCAGGCCATCAAGGATCTTCCGGTTATTGACCTTGATGACGTACTTGCCGCGCGGGATGCCCAACGCTTCCAGCGTGTCGGCGGCGAGCATGCACATTTCGGCATCCGCGGCGATGCTGTCGGCGCCCACGGTGTCGGCGTCGAACTGAGTGAACTGGCGGAAGCGGCCCGGACCCGGCTTCTCATTCCGGTAGACAGAGCCCGTTGCGTAGCGGCGGAAGGGCTTGGGGAGCTTGTCGAAGTTCTCCGCCACGTAGCGGGCGAGAGGCGCCGTCAGATCATAACGCAGCGACAGCCATTGCTCGTCCTCATCCTGGAACGAGAACACGCCCTCGTTCGGACGGTCCTGATCGGGCAGGAACTTGCCGAGCGCGTCCGTGTATTCGATGGCGGGTGTTTCCAGCGGTTCGAAGCCGTAGCGTTCGTAGACCTCCCGGATTTTCGCCAGCATCGCCTGCTGCTCGCGAATTTCGGACGCGCCGATATCGCGGAAGCCTTTGGGAAGCCTCGGCACCGGGCGGGCCGGCGGGGTTTTTTCGTCCTCGGATCTGGCCATGGAAGGAGATGAGTTGTAGCAGCGCGAATGCGCCTCAAGGTAGCGCCTTATACCGGATCGGCCGCAGGGCGCAAAGCGAGGGGCGAGGCCGCCGCCCGGGTTCTTCAGAAAGCCGGCAATTTGATCCCAGTCAGATCCGGAGGCGAAACCGTGATCCGCCGGGCACGCCCGGGTGAGTTTCGCCGGTAGCCCGGTTGCACACCCCCCATATTTTGCGAATCTCTAATACTGGTATCAGGAAAGTTGATCGCATCCGGGGCGTTTCAATCCATGGCACGCATTTCGACTGTCCTCGCTCTCGTCGCAACGCTGACGAGCATTTCGATAGTGGGCACCGGTAGCGTGCGCGCAGGGGAAGAGGCTTCGGCGACGGCGGGCCTCACCGGAGCGCTGGCCCAGTTGCCCGGCCGCTGGACGGGCGAAGGACGCCTGGGGTTCAAGGATGGGAAAAAAGAAACGGTGACGTGCCGGGCTACTTACTTTACCCAGACCGAAGCGCCGGGCCTGAAACAGACCATTCGCTGCGCGTCGCCCAGCGGCAAGATCGAGCTGAAAAGCCGCCTGGAGGAGAAAGACGGACTCCTGACCGGCGAGTGGTCAGAAGAGATGTACAATCTCAAGGGCGAGTTGCAGGGCAAGACCAGCGAGCGGGGTCTCGTCGTGTCCGTGAAAGGCGCCGACCTCAACGCCAACATGGACGTGATCGTCAAGGAGAACCGGCAGATCGTGGAGATCCAGTTCCACAACACCTCGCTGGTCGGGCTGACCCTCGTGCTTATGCGTTCGACCGCAGGCGGAGAAAGCTGAGATTGCAGCAACTGGCCGCGCGCCTTGGTGCGTGCTAGGCAACGCTCTGTGATGGCCCGGTTTTCGAGGCTCGGCGGTCGGCATGAAAAAAAAGGACGAACGGCTCACTCCTGTCCAGGCAGCGGCTGCGGCCCGCGACCAACGGCTGGCCGAGGAATTGAGAGCTAATCTTCGGAAGCGGAAGGAGAAAGCGCGGGCGCAAAGCACAGATAAGGACGACGCGTCGCCGGCTGCCTCTTCCGGAAAGCACACGCAGTGACGGCCGGCAACGGCGGCGTGGCTCGCTTTTTCTTGCTGGGGCGGCCCGTCAACGTCTAATCATCCGCTCGCGTCGAGCGTCCCGCCCTCAGGCGTACCTATTGTTCGGTCGTATTCTTTCCCTCTCTTTGCACACAAAACGAGACGTCTCCTCATGGATCGCATCAAGATCGTCGGCGGCAGCGAACTGCATGGGTCGATCCCCATCTCGGGCGCGAAAAACGCGGCTCTGCCGTTGATGATCGCCAGCCTGCTGACGGCTGACCGGGTCACGCTGAAAAACGTGCCGAACCTTGCCGACGTGAACCTTCTCGCGCGCATTCTCCGAAACCATGGGGCGGATCTGGCGGTCGACGGCAAGCGGTCGTCGCCGAACCTGCAAGGGGAGACCTTTCATCTCACTGCGCGCGACATCGTGGATACGACGGCACCCTACGAGATGGTGTCGCGGATGCGGGCGAGTTTCTGGGTCCTCGGGCCCATTCTCGCGCGCATGCGACAGGCAAAGGTGTCGTTGCCCGGAGGATGCGCGATCGGGACACGCCCGGTCGACCTGCATCTGACGGGTCTGAAGGCGCTTGGCGCGGACATCGAGATCGATGGCGGCTACGTGCTCGCGAAAGCGCCGAAGGGATTGCACGGGGCGCACATCATTTTCCCGAAAGTCTCGGTGGGCGCGACCCACAACGTCCTGCTCGCGGCAGCACTGGCGAAGGGCGAGACCCTGATTGAGAACGCCGCGCGTGAGCCCGAAGTGGGCGACGTCGCCGCCCTACTCGTGAAGATGGGCGTGCTCATCGACGGGATCGGAACTTCGACGCTGCGCATCCAGGGCCGCGACAGGCTCGACGGCGCGATCCATACGGTTCTGCCTGATCGCATCGAAACCGGCACGTTCGCGATGGCGGTGGCGGCCACCGGCGGTGACGTCGTCTTGGAAGGCACGCGGGCGGACCTGCTTCAGAACGCGCTCGATGTGCTGGCGGAGACCGGGACCCGCATCACGCCCACGCCCGGCGGCATCCGCGTGACGCGAAACGGCGGAGATATCGAACCTGTGAGCGTCGAGACACAGCCGTTTCCAGGGTTTCCAACTGATCTTCAGGCGCAGTTGATGGCACTAATGACGCGCGCGCGGGGCACGAGCGTCATTCGTGAAACCATTTTCGAGAACCGCTTCATGCACGTTCAGGAACTGGCGCGGCTCGGGGCCGACATCCACCTGCACGGCGACTCGGCCACCATCAAAGGGGTCAAGCAACTGCGCGGGGCTCCCGTCATGGCGACGGACCTCAGAGCCTCGGTTTCACTGGTCATCGCCGGGCTCATGGCGGAAGGTGAGACGGTGATCAACCGCGTCTACCATCTCGACCGCGGATTTGAACGGCTGGAAGAAAAACTTTCGCGCTGCGGGGCCAATATCGAGCGCTTGGCCTCCGGTTGAGCCGGGAAGAAGCGTGCAATACATTGAAGATTCATTTGCAAGTCGGTCTCCGGCGTGCACTTGAATGCCCGGCGCGCATCGTCATTGCCGCAAAAACTACATTATGGGGTTTTGTTTCTGGGGGCACGATGAACACGAAGACCACCTTGGCATTGGCTGCCGCTGCTTCGATTTTCGCCGGAATCGCGGGCGGGTCCGCCGAGGCCGCCACCGCGAAAGTCGGGACTTTGACCTGCAAAGGTGGCGCGGGCGTCGGTATGATCCTGGGATCCAAGAAGAATTACGACTGCGTTTTCCAGCCCACCAAGGGCGCACCGCAGAAATACGAAGGGGCAGTGACGAAGATCGGTCTCGACCTCGGATTTACGTCCTCCGTCACGATCGTCTGGGCCGTGTTCGCCTCCACGGATCTTCCGGAGCGCGCGCTTGCAGGGAACTACGTCGGCGCGAATGCCGATGCATCGCTCGGCATCGGCGCCGGCACGAAAATCCTCGTTGGCGGCTCCAAGGACTCCGTAAGCCTGCAACCCCTCAGCGTCCAGGGCCAGACGGGCCTCAACCTTGCCGTCGGCGTCGCGGATTTGACCCTGCGATAAGCCAGCCCTTAAAGCGAATGTTGCTGCGCTTGCCTTTTGCAGCGCAACATGCCATATGGGTTTCGTCTGGACTGCTCTGGTCCGGCCCATCGGCGCGCGACTGCGTGAAGGGACTTGAACCGGGATCTGCCGAGATGCAGCTCCCAGTCCTCCGGTCCGCGCCTCTGCTCCCATAAAATCGGCCGCCCCGGCACGCAGGGCGCCTGATGCGCCGGGTCCCGCGATCGAATCGCGAGCGATACCGACCATCAAGCCCGCGCACAGAAGGGCCACGGTCTCGTCGGGATTCCCGGCGGCGACCGCCGGAACGTTCGCGGGTCCAGCGAAAGACAATTCGTGACAACTTTCCAAGACCTCGGCCTCGACCCGCTCCTTCTGAAGGCGCTGGAAACCGAAGGCTACACCACGCCGACGCCCATCCAGGCCCAGGCTATTCCCTCGATCCTCGCGGGCAAGGACCTCCTCGGCATCGCCCAAACCGGGACCGGGAAGACGGCGGCGTTCGCTCTCCCGATCCTGCAACGGCTCAGCGCCAATCGTCAGCCGCCTCTGCGCAAGGGCGTGCGCGCGCTGATCCTATCGCCCACTCGCGAACTGGCAACGCAGATTGGCGAGAGCTTTCGCACCTATGGGCGGCATCTCGATCTTTCGGTCGCCGTCGTCTTCGGCGGCGTCGCTCACAAGCCGCAACGAGATGCGCTTGCGCGCGGCGTCGATGTCCTCGTCGCCACGCCGGGACGGCTCATCGATCACATGACGGAACGCAACGTCGTGCTCGACGGCACCGAGATTCTCGTTCTCGACGAAGCCGACCAGATGATGGATCTCGGCTTCATCCGGCCGCTGCGCCAGATCATCGCCAAGCTCTCCCACCGCCGGCAAAGCCTGTTCTTCTCGGCCACCATGCCGCACGAGATCGGCGCGCTGGCGGCTGAACTCCTCAAAGACCCGGTGAAGGTCGCCGTGACGCCCGTAGCCAAGACGGCCGACCGGGTGGCCCAGGAGGTCATCTTCGTCGAGCAACAGAAGAAGCGAGCGCTGCTCGTCGAACTCTTTGCCAATCCGGATCTGACCCGAACCATCGTGTTCACGCGTACCAAGCGCGGTGCCGACCGCGTCGCACGTCACCTGGAATCGGCCGGGCTACCGGTTGCCGCCATTCACGGCAACAAGAGCCAGGCGCAACGAGACCAGGCGATGCGAGGCTTCAAAGCAGGCCGTCTTCGCGCTCTGATCGCGACGGACATCGCCGCGCGGGGCATCGACATCGACGCCGTTTCGCATGTCATCAACTACGAAATCCCGAACGTGCCGGAAAGCTACGTCCACCGCATTGGCCGGACGGCGCGGGCCGGCGCGGAAGGTATCGCCATTTCGCTCGTCGACAACGAAGAGCGGGCTTACCTTCGCGATATCGAACGGCTGACGCGGCAACCCATTCCGGCCAAGGACCGGCGCAACGACGCGACGCTCGTCGCGCCGGTGGAGAGCCGGGCCGAGAGAGCGGCAGAACGCGCCGACATGTCGCCGGGTGGATCGCGTGGGCAGCGCC
>JBLMYE010000370.1:0-6814 GCA_050258115.1 Deltaproteobacteria bacterium
CGCAAATTCGGCAGCTTCCGCCCGCGTGCGTTCCAGAACCGCCGTGGCGTCGCCCCGTATCAGGCGGCGGGCCGCGAGCAGCGCCGCCGGCGGCTTTCTTGCCAGCCGGGCGGCCTTTGCGAGGACGTGGACTTCGAGCGCATCGGGTTCGACGAGCGTGTTGACGAGACCCGCCCCGCAGGCCCGGCCAGCCGAAAACGTCTCGCCGAGGATCAGCATCTCGAAGGCGCGCGGGTAGCCCATCACGCGAGGGAGAAGCAGGCTCGACGCCGCTTCGGGCACGAGTCCAAGGTCGAGGAAGGGCGTGGCAAACGTCGCGCGCGGGGTCGCGTAAACGAGATCGCAATGCAGCAACAGCGTGGTCCCGATGCCGATAGCGGGACCGTCCACGCCCGCCAGCAGCGGCTTGCTCAACAGCGGGAGACGTTCAATGAAGCGCAACACCTCGCGGGGTGGCCCCGTTTCGCCCCTCGACGTTGCGAGGAAGTCGGCAATATCGTTGCCGGCCGTAAAGTTGCCCTCGCTGCCGAAAATCACGTTCACGCGGATCCCATCATCGGCGTCGCTGCCTTCCAAAGCGTCGATGAGCACACGGTACATGTCGCGGTTCAGTGCGTTACGCTTCTCCGGCCGCGAGAGGCGCAGCACCTGGACGCCGTCGGTCAAGCTGACTTCCACGCTCATGCCCGCAACCCGCCCTCCCCGCCCCGTTCGCCGGGCCGCGTCTTCATCATACGGTCGACTTGCGCGCAGACCGGCTTGAGTGCGGCGATGATGTCGTCTAGGGGAGCCTCAATATCCATGCCCGTGTCTCTCGTCCGATCATGGGCGACATTAGGCGCCCTCACGTTGCCGTCAAAGAACTGTCTGGACCCCACCGATGCCCATTGTGCCGGCTTCACGAGATGCCGTCGACCGAGCCGGACGCCTCATCCGTGCCGGCGGGCTGGTCGCTTTTCCGACCGAGACGGTTTACGGCCTGGGCGCCGATGCGACCAATGGCGAGGCTGTGGCCCGCATTTTCGAGACGAAAGGGCGGCCGAGCTTCAATCCCCTCATCGTTCACGTTCCGGATCTTGCGGCGGCGGAAGAACTCGGCAGTTTCGGTCCGGATGCCCGCGCGCTAGCCGCCGCGTTCTGGCCCGGACCATTGACGCTGGTGGTGGCGCGAAAGCATTCGTGCCCCGTCGCCGGTCTCGCGACCGCCGGGCTCGACACCCTTGCACTGCGCGTTCCCGATCATCCTGTCGCACGCGAGTTGCTGCGGGCGGCGCGGTGCCCGATCGCAGCGCCCTCGGCCAACCGGTCGGGCCATGTCAGCCCCACGGCGGCGCGCCACGTCGAAACTGATCTCGGCGAACGGGTCGGCATGATCATCGACGGGGGCGCGACGGTGCATGGCGTGGAATCGACCGTTGTCGACGCATCGGGGCCGAAGATCACGCTGCTGCGCCCCGGAGCGATCACCCAGGAAGACCTGGAACGTGCCGTCGGATATACCATCGCGCGTGCCAACGTCGACGCGGGGCAGCCGTCCTCGCCGGGGCAGCTTCTCAGTCATTACGCTCCGAGGGCGCAGTTAAGGCTCGATGCGACGGAGGCCCGGGAGGGCGAGGCCTTGCTCGCTTTCGGGCGCGCGGTGCGGTCCACGGGCTTCGTGATCAATCTCAGTCCGGCGGGCGATCTCCTCGAGGCCGCGGCAAACCTGTTTGCAGCCTTGAGGGCGTTCGACGCGGCCGGAGCGACACGGGTGGCCGTGATGTCCATTCCCGAAACCGGTGTGGGTGTGGCGATCAACGACCGCTTGCGCCGAGCCGCCGCGCCGCGTGCGTGCTAGAAGGGCGGTCATGCGACAACCTCCTCTCAATGCACCGACCGCAACATTGCTCGATGCGCTGACCCGCAGCGTGGGCCCGGCGAATGCCATTCGTGCCGGCGATCCGCGGCAGGAACCCTATCTGCGCGAGTGGCGGGACCGCTTCATCGGCGCTTCGCCGCTCATCGTGCGTCCGGGAGCGACGGCAGAGGTGGCCGAGGTCTTGAAGCTGTGCAACGACGCGCGCGTCGGTATCGTGCCGCAGTCGGGCAACACCGGGCTCGTCGGCGGACAGATCCCACACGAGGATGGACGCGAAATTCTGCTTTCGCTCGATCGCATGACGGCGATCCGTTCAATCGATGCCGGAAGTTCTGCGCTGACGGCGGAGGCGGGCGTAAGGCTCGCGACGGTGCAGGACGCGGCTCGCTCAGCCGGACTTATGTTCGCCCTCTCCATGGCCTCGGAAGGGAGCGCCTGTCTTGGGGGAGCGCTGGCCACCAACGCGGGTGGGCTTTCCGTGCTCGCCTATGGATCGGCCCGGGCGCAGGTGCTCGGCATCGAAGCCGTGCTTGCCGACGGCCGCGTTCTCGACGGCCTGTCGAGCCTCAAGAAAGACAATACCGGGTATGATCTCAGAGACCTTCTCATCGGCTCGGAAGGGACGCTCGCGATCATCACGGCGGCGACCGTGAAACTCGTTCCGGAACCGCGCGACGTGGCGACGGCCTTGGCCGCGCTTCCTGCGATGGACCGCCTCGTGCCGTTCTTTCAGCTGGCCCAGCGGAACGCGGGACCGGCGCTCACGGCGTTCGAATTCATGTCAGAACGGGCCATGGCTTTCGTCATGAAACATGGCAAGGCACAGGCTCCGGCCGGCGGCGCCGCTGCGCCGTGTACCGTCCTCCTGGAGATTTCAGCGGCCGAAGCCGGCCGTGCCCGGCCGTTGCTGGAGATGCTGCTGTCGGAAGCTCTCGCCGCCGGCACGATCGTTGATGCGCGCGTAGCGAGCTCGCAGACCCAACGCGCCTCCATGTGGCAACTCCGGGAGCAGATGTCGGACGTTCAGAAGCTGGAAGGCGGCTCGATCAAACACGATGTTTCACTTCCCGTCGCCCGTGTGCCGGAGTTCCTCGATCGCGCGGCCATCGTTGTCGAAACCATATGTCCGGGTGCGCGGCCGGTGCCCTTTGGGCATCTGGGCGATGGAAACGTCCATTACAATGTGTCCCAGCCGGTAGGTATGGACAAGGCGCAGTTCCTTGGTCTCTGGGAACCGATGTCGGACGCGGTAAACGCGCTCGTCACCGAAATGGGCGGTTCGATTTCAGCTGAGCACGGCATCGGGCGTATGAAGCGTGTAGCGCTGCAACGGGCGAAAAACCCCGTTGCCCTGGATCTCATGCGAGCCATCAAGACGGCTTTCGATCCGAAAGGAATCCTCAATCCTGGAAAGCTGATTTAGACCGGTGGGGCGCCGCTCAGCCTTGGCCTGATTTTACGGCTTTCAGTTCCTCCGCGATGCGGTGCGACTGGGACGGCCAGCTTGCCGCCACCCAGTCGTCGGTTCCAAACAGCCAGTACCAGAAGCGGTTCCGGCGGTAGTACCGCTCGATGGTGACGCGGTGCATGTTTTCCACCGTGCCCGACAGGCCGTCGATGGCGCTGCCGATGCGCTGCGTTTGCCCTTCGAGGGTTGCAAGACGCGGATCGATCGCCTCCAGGCTATTCGTCAGACTTAACGTTGCCGCGCGAGCGTCGTCGCGAAGCGCGGCGATGTTGTCACGCGCATCATTGCGCGCCTGATCGACGCTTCCGGCCAGCGTATGCTGGTTCGCGTTGAGCTTGACGATTGCGTCTGAAACCTCGGTCAGATCCTCGCGCGCTGCCTGCTGGCCCGCCGCGACCTTTTCGGTGGCTTCGGCTACGAGCCGCTCCACCGACGAGATTCTGTCTGCAAGGCTCCGCAGCGACTCCAGGGCCTCGGCGTGGCGCGCATCGCCCGAAGACCGGACATCTGTAAGCATGCTACCGATTTCGCTACGGTGCACGTCGACCGACTGCGTGAGCTGCCCGATCTCGCCGCGAAGAACCGCACCGGATTCGGCTGCACGCGTGCGCTCGCCGGCCAGTGTCGTTTCCAGGCGATCGAGCCGCTCGGACAACTCGCGGATGGCTTTCTCGGCATCTCGCGACAATACCGCCTCTTCGATGACATCGAGCCGGGTTGCCAACGGCGCGATATCCGGTCTCTCCTGCAGTCTCGTGCGCAGCTCATTCTCGATCGAAGCCAGCGCCAGAGAGAATTGTTCGAATCCCGCAGTGACCGAGCGTTCGATGGTGGCGACGCGATCGACGACCGGAGCGACATCAAGGGGTGTGGCGCGGAGAGCGGCCATCTCGCGCTGAACATCACCGAGAAGGCCTGTCACCGACTTGCGCTCGACCGTGACGTCGGCGGAAAGTGCCCGCAACATCTGTTCCAGAGCTTCGAGACGCGGCAACGGAATGTTGCCAGCCGGAGAGTCGCCGTAATCGGCGCGAAGTGGACGGTCTGGCTCGCGCATCTGATGCAGGCTCGACAGTGGTTGCTGCGCATCGCTGTCGCGGTTCGCAAATCGCTGGCCGAATCCAACGCGGGATGACCGTGAGGCGTAGGACCCATTCAGCGCGCCACGCTGGTCGCTGCGCGGCAGCAGTTCCAATCCTGGAAGATCGGGTTCGAGATCGAGAACCACGTGCAGCAGGTCGTCGACGGTGGCCGGAGCGTTGCGGCGCGCGCCAAGTTGGCCGGCTGCACGCAGGACATGTTCCAACTCCTGCGAATGACGAGGTCCCGGTTCGCCGGGCCCAAGACCGACAGGAAGTTCGCTGGCGATGACCGTGGCACTTTCACGTCGAAGGGCAGAAACCTTGATGCCGCGCATCTCGAGAACTTCTGCAGCGGTGTCGATGCGCGTGAGCGCATGAAGCAGGTGCTCCAGGCGAACCTCGGCCGAGCGGTGGGCAAGTGCCACATCGTAGGCATGGTTGACGCAAGCCAGAACGACCTCGTCGACCCAGATGGGACCGGACGCATAGCCGCTGCGCGGGCGCGGCTCGTAGACCTGCGCCGCAAGCGCACCGGGTTCCGGGGGAGCGGCACTCCACGTGCGCGGTGTACGCAAATCCAAGTCTCCGCCGCGATATGCCATGATCGTTACTCCTCACCAGGACGGCAATTGTCCCGAGCTCCCCGTAGGCTGTCTCATGATCGTGCCCGACACCGGCGGTCCGCCGTTGCCCCCGTGCCAGACCACACCTTCTTCAATGGTTCAGAAACAGTGTTTCTAAGACTAATCGGTATCAGCGCCTGCGGCGAGAGGCCAGCCTGGGCCGTTGCTGGGTTTGGTGAACGCCCGTTCGCTGTTTGGATTCAATTTGTTAGTCGCGATGTAGACTCACGCCGCGGATGGGCCGGCGGTTCCGGGCGGATGCATAAGCTCCGGCCCCTCGTTGCGCGGATTGTTCAATTTCGGGCTGACGTCGACAATTTCGAGGAGGTCGTCCGGGGGCGGCGCCAGAAGTCCTTCGACCAAGTGCGAGGTGCCGGATGAGCAATCGAGCCAGGCTTCGAAGTGCTCCGGCGCGATGATCACAGGCATTCGATCGTGGATCGGCGCCATCTTGGCGTTGGCCCGCGTCGTGAGGATTGCCATGCTCTCGAGTTCGCTGCCGTCCGCGCCGACCCAGTGATCCGCAAGACCGGCAAGAGCGACGAGGCCGCCGTCGCGCGGGCGAAACAGGTGTGGACGCTTGGCGCCAGGCCGGCCTGTCCATTCGTAGAATCCGGTCGCCGGTACGAGACACCGCTTATGACGGAAGGAACCTCGGAACGACGGCTTCGAGGCGGCCGTTTCGGATCGCGCATTAATCAGCGTTGTGAAGGCACCCAGGTCCTTGACCCAGGAGGGGATCAGACCCCAACGAACGAGGTATTGCTCCCTCTCGCCGGAGACCGTGCGGCGCACGATCACAACGGGCTGGGTGGGCGCGATGTTGTATCGGGGTGGAAAATCAAGCGCGTTGCACGTACCGAAGACGGCGCGAACGGCCTCAGGCGGCGCGGTCAGACTGAAACGCGAGCACATCAGCGACCCACCAGACGTGAAAACCCGCAGGCAGAAGCCCGATCGGCGTGGGTTGCATGCGGCGCGGAGGAATCGATGCTAGAACTCGACCTGCCACGCCGCTGCCGAAAAGCGTGCCGATAGAGAAGATATAGTCTCCGCAAAGGGAACCGGCAATGCACAGCAACGACGGTACACGCCGTTCCATTCCGCCGGCCAGGGCGCAGGCAGCCCTCGTGATCGCGGCTCTGCTGTGTCTGCCAGTCGCCGTGCGCGCGCAGGACGCCAAGCCCTATGACGAGCAACTCATGCGGTTGGCGGAGATTCTGGGGGCCGTGCACTATCTGCGTGAACTCTGCTCGGCGGACGATGGGCAGCTTTGGCGGGATCACATGCAAACGCTGATCAACGCCGAAACACCGAGCGCGCAACGCAAGGCGCGCATCGCGCGCAGCTTCAACCAAGGTTACCGCAGCTACAGCCGCACTTACACGACATGTACGCCCTCGGCCCAGACGGCCATCGCCCGGTTCATGGCCGAAGGTGCGGAGATTTCCGATAACCTTGCAGACAAAGCACCTTAGCCCGCACCGGCGCGTGCGCCTTGCTTTGCGAAATACAAACAGGACGCGCTACGGGTTTACCCTGAATTGCTGGTACAGCCGCGTTCTCCGCGGGAGCGTGCTATGCGGGTTTTGAGATTCGCAGAGTTTCTGGGGGCAGTCGCTTGCTGCGAATGGGTGGGAGAGAGTGGATGAATCTGGAAGCACGTGAACTGGCCGACAGCGACGACAATACCTTCAAGGCTCTGGGCCTGATCCTCGCGGCTTGGGACGAGGGTACCGAGAGCGGAGTGGCGTCGGAACAGATGGCCTATGCCGCTCTGTTC
>JBLMYE010000371.1:0-3531 GCA_050258115.1 Deltaproteobacteria bacterium
GGCGAAACTGCGCGAAGCAAGGTCGGGTATCACTCGCGCCGAGAAGTATGCCGAACTTGGCTTCAAATGCCAGGTTCACGGCTCGCCGACGCTCGAATGGGAAGGCCTCGTCCCCCGCAAGCCCAAGCGCTTCATGAACCCAGGTGTTGCCTGGAACTATATCGCGATGGACCAGGCGATCCGTGACGCAGGCCTGGAGACCGGCGAAATCGTCAACGAACGCACTGGCATCATCGTGGGGGCCGGCGGACCCTCCACCCGGGCCATCGTCGAAGCAGCCGAGACGACCTTGAAGTCGGGAGGGCCGAAGAAGATCGGACCCTTCGAAGTTCCCAAGGCCATGTGCTCGGGCCCGTCCGCGGCGCTCGCCACGTCTTTCCAGATCAAGGGCGTGAACTACTCCATCTCGTCGGCCTGCGCGACCAGCGCGCACTGCATCGGCAATGCGGCCGAACTCATCCAATGGGGCAAGCAGGACATCATCTTCGCCGGCGGTTGCGAAGAGCTGGATTGGACTCTCTCCAACCTGTTCGACGCCATGGGCGCGATGTCTACGCACTTCAACGCCACGCCTGAGAAAGCGTCTAGAGCCTACGACAAGAACCGCGACGGCTTCGTGATCGCCGGAGGTGCCGGCGTTGTCGTGCTGGAGGAACTGGAGCACGCGAAGGCGCGTGGAGCCAAGATCTACGGCGAGGTGGCCGGCTACGGCGCGACGTCGGATGGGTTCGACATGGTTGCGCCTTCGGGAGAAGGCGCGGTCAGATGCATGAAGATCGCGATGCAGGGGCTCGACGGCAAAGGCGTTCCGGCGATCGACTACATTAATCCGCATGGCACAGGTACGCCGGTCGGCGATGAGCGGGAAATCACTGCGATCCGCGAAGTTTTCGGCACCCGGATTCCGCACATCTCGGCAACCAAATCGCTGACCGGGCATTCTCTGGGCGCCATCGGCGTGCAGGAAGCGATCTTCTCACTGCTCATGATGAACAATGGCTTCGTGTGCGAAAGCGCGAATATCGAGGAGATCGATCCTGCCTTTGCGGACGTGCCCATTGCGCGCAAGCGCATCGACAACATCGCACTTAACTGTGTGATGTCGAACAGCTTCGGTTTCGGTGGAACAAATGCAACTCTCGTGTTCCGCCGGCACGATGGTTAACGACACGACCGGGTGACGGCTCGGCGGACGGGAAGAAACTTCTTCCGGTTTCCGCCACGAGGGTCGTCAAAAATGAAATTATACAAGCAAGGCGCCGGCTGGTTCGAGATCCGCGGCCGGGCGCCCGGCGCCAGAACGAGGCCCCCCATGTCCGAACTCGACCTTGCCAAGCCGCAACCCCTGATGGCCGGAAAGCGCGGCCTCGTCATGGGTGTGGCCAACGATCGCTCCATCGCTTGGGGGATCGCTCGTATTCTTGCCGGGCAAGGGGCCGAGCTGGCGTTCACCTATCAGGGCGGCGCCTTCGGCCGGCGTGCCGTGCCTCTCGCCGAAAGCCTCGGCTCCAAGATCATCGAGGAATGCAACGTCCTCGAGCTGGATAGCGTCGATCGCGTCTTCAGCCGGATCAAAAGCGAATGGGGCGGGCTTGATTTCGTCGTGCATGCCCTCGCCTTTTCCGATCCGAGAGAACTGTCTGGACGCTATGCGGACACGACGCGCGACAACTTCATCAACACCATGGTCATCTCCTGCTTCTCCTTCACGGAGATCGCCAAGAGGGCGGCGGATCTGATGCCCAACGGTGGTTCGCTCATCACGCTGTCTTACGGCGGCGCGACGCGGTGGGTACCATCCTATAACGTCATGGGTGTCGCAAAGGCGGCCCTGGAAGCCTCGGTACGCTACCTCGCGGCCGACCTCGGTCCACAGGGGATCCGCGTCAACGCCCTCTCGGCGGGCCCAATGCGCACGTTGTCCGGAGCCGGCGTGGGCGACGCGCGCGTAATCTTCAATTTCCAGAAGGAAAACTCGCCGCTGAGGCGTACACCGAGCCTCGATGAGGTGGGCGGCTCTGCCCTCTACCTTCTGTCTCCGATGTCGGGGGCGGTCACGGGCGAAGTCCATTTCGTGGACTGCGGCTATAACACGGTGTCCATGCCGACCCTGGAACAGCTCAAGACGGCCGAGCAGGAACATTCCGCAGCCGTCAAGGGCCGTCCGCCGGGCGAAGCCGCCGAGTGATCCCTGCCTTGACGCCGCCCGGTCCCGCGTCGCATTGATCCCGTCCATGATCGGGGTATTCGATTCCGGGCTGGGTGGACTAACCGTACTGAGGGCGCTCGTGGAGCGCTTTCCTTCGGCCTCCTTCACGTATCTTGGCGATCACGCCAACGTCCCCTATGGCAACCGCTCGTCTGCCGAGATCGTCGAACTGACGCGCGCCGCGACGGTGTCGCTTTTCGAGCGCGGCGCCCGGCTCGTCCTCCTGGGGTGCAACACCGCCACGGCCGTTGCTGCGCGGCAGCTCCAGCAAGCGTGGCTTCCAGGGACGGTGTGGAAGACGAGAGGCCACAACGTTCTCGGCATCGTCGCCCCGACGGTCGAAGCCGCGACGCAAACGCCCTGGTCTGTGACGACACCGCAGTACCCGCAAAAGAACCTGACCGACATCATCGCGGTCTTCGGGACTCTGCGCACGGTGAACGCCGGCGTCTACCCGGAAGAGATCCGCAAGCGTACGCCCAAGGTCACTGTCGTGCAGCAGATCTGTTCGGAGCTTGCAGGCGCCATCGAGAACGAAGCCTCAGAAGCGGAACTCGATCGCCTGGTCTCGGAAGGCATCGCAGGGGTTCTTGCGCAGACGAAGGGCACGGCTCCGCACCGCGCGATCCTGGGATGTACACACTTCCCCATCGTCGAGCATTTGTTCCGGCGGCACCTGCCCCCCGCGACGCGTCTTCTATCGCAGCCCGAGATCGTCGCCGACAGCCTCGAGGACTATCTGCAGCGGCATCCTCACTATGTCTCGGGTAATGACGGGACGCTCCAGCTTCTCACAACCGCCGACGACGCGGCCATCATCAGCAAGCGCGCACGTGTATTCTGGCCGGATGCGCCGCCGTTTCAGCGGGTGACCCAGACATCGGCTTCTTCGTCATAGCCGTTGACGACCGGTGACGCAGCGCGCTGCCCTCTCCCAAGAGCCGAAGACTTGGCCTCCCAAGGCGCGGCCGAAACCTCTTGAGACTGGGGAAGCTGATCCATGACCTTGACGACCGTGCCGACACCGACAAGGGCGGCGAGATGGACGACGTGCTCGTTCATCATCCGGAAGCAGCCCGAGGAGGCGGCGTAGCCGATCGTCTTGGGATCGTTGGTGCCATGGATGCGATAGAGTGTGTTGCCGAGGAACAGCGCCTTCACCCCGAGAGGGTTCTTGATTCCGCCGTACATGAGTTCGGGAAGCCGAGGATCACGCTGGCGCATTTCCACCGGTGGGTGCCAGTCAGGCCAATCCGCGACGCGGCTGATGGTTTCCGTGCCTGTCCAGGTGAAGCCGTCTCGCCCGACCGAGATCGGATATT
>JBLMYE010000372.1:0-4893 GCA_050258115.1 Deltaproteobacteria bacterium
ACCTGTCGGTCGAGAGCCACATCCGCATGATGGCGGCGGCGCAGCCCTTCATCTCGGGGGCGATTTCCAAGACCATCAACATGCCCAACGATGCGACCGTGGAGGACTGCAAGCAGAGCTACATGCTGTCCTGGCGGCTCGCTCTCAAGGCAAACGCGCTCTACCGTGACGGCTCCAAGCTCTCGCAGCCGCTGAACTCTCAGCTCTTGTCGGATGACGCGGACGATGCGGAAGAGGCCGTGGAGGCGCTCGTCGCTTCGCCCATGGCAGCGCGCACGGCGGCCATTACCGAGAAGATCGTCGAAAAGATCGTCGAGCGCGTCGTCTACGTGAAGGAGGAGCAGGCGCGCGAACGCGAGAAGCTGCCCGCACGGCGCAAGGGCTACACGCAGAAGGCCAGCGTCGGCGGCCATAAGGTGTACCTGCGCACAGGCGAGTACGACGACGGCCGCGTCGGCGAGATCTTCATCGACATGCACAAGGAAGGCGCTGCCTTCCGGTCGCTGATGAACAATTTCGCCATCGCGATTTCGCTCGGCCTGCAGTACGGCGTGCCGCTGGAAGAGTATGTGGAGGCCTTCACCTTCACGCGCTTCGAGCCGGCGGGCCTTGTTCAGGGCAACGAGACGATCAAGAACGCCACGTCGATCCTCGACTACATCTTCCGCGAACTCGCCGTTTCCTACCTCGGGCGGCATGATCTGGCGCACGTCGATCCGCGCGAGATCGTGGGAGAGACAGGGCTTGGCTCGTCGGATGACGCGACGGATGAGCAGTTGGCGCTCAATCTGCCGGAAGTTCAGAAGATGGTGTCGAAGGGTCTCGTCCGCGGCAATCCGGTCGCGCGCATCGTATCGCGCACGCACACGCAGACGTCGCCCGCTTCGGGCGGCGGCATTGCCGATGCCTATCGCGCCATTACACCCGAACCGGTGACGGGGCTCTACGGCGACGGCCCGGCGACGCTCGGCGCCACGGCGCTGAAGGCGGACACGGAAGTGATGTACGCCCGGGCAACCGTCACGGCCGAGCCCGTGCTCACCAAGGCCGAGCTCTACAAGCAGCGCGTGTCGGAAGCAAAACTGCGCGGCTACGAAGGCGTCTCCTGCCCCGAGTGCCACAACTTCACGATGGTGCGAAACGGCACCTGTTTGAAGTGTGACACGTGTGGATCAACGAGTGGGTGCTCATAAGCGGAACGTGCTGAGATGATGTTGTCAACGGCCGGGAGTAATCCCGGCCGTTCGCTTTTCCCGGACTTCGCCGTGATGCCGACAGGAGTGGGCCGCCGTTAGCCGGAATTCCGGCGTGCAGAACCCCCGTTGCGCTTCCCAAATCACCCTCCCCCGTGCGATGACGGCTTGTAGAAGCAGCAGAGAGACTGAAGAAACATGGCGCGCGGGCCCGAACGGGGGCGCAAGGGAAGCGGAGCGGCGGGAAGCGGCGGCGACGAACGCTCTGGACGCGGACGCAAAGGGCGCGGCAAGAGCGGCGCACCGCGGCCTGCCGGCGACGATGCGATGCCGACGCGCGAACAGATCCTCGCTTTTCTGGAGGACGCGCAGGGCAAGACCGGCAAACGCGAGGTCGCGCGCGCATTCGGCATCAAGGGTGGCGACAAGATCGCGCTGAAGCGGCTGCTCGCGCAAATGGCCGAGGAAGGCACGCTCACGGGTGACCGGAAGGCGCTACGCGAAAAAGGTGCGCTCCCTCCCGTCACCGCGCTCGAAATCACCGGTCGCGATCGAGATGGCGATCTGATCGGCGAGCCGGTCGTGTGGGATCATGCGGAAGGCGAGAAGCCGCGCGTTCTCATTCTCGCGCGCACGCTGCAACGCATCACCGCCGACGAGGACCGCCTGCCGGGTGTCGGCGATCATGTCATGGCGCGGATATCGAAGCTCGACGAGGTCGACGTCGCCGGATTTAAATTCGAGGGCGAGGCAATCCGCAAGTTGCCGCGCGACCAGCGGCGGCTGCTCGGCGTGTTCAGGGCCCATACGCGCGGCGGCGGTACGATCGAGCCCATCAACCGCAAGGAACTCAAATCCTGGCCGGTGCAGAAGGGCGACGACAAGGACGCCAAGGATGGCGACCTCGTGCGGTTCGAACTGGCGCGGACGGGCCGCTTTACTACCCCGCGCGCGAAAGTGGTGGAGTCGCTCGGCAACCCGGAAGATCAGCGCAAGGTGTCGCTGATTGCCGTGCACGCGCACGGCATTCCCGATGATTTCCCCGAAAGCGTCATCGAGGAAGCGCGCCACCTTGCGCCGCCGCAGCTTGCCGGGCGGACGGATCTGCGCGGCATCCCGCTCCTCACCATCGATCCGGTCGATGCGCGCGACCACGACGACGCCGTTTTCGCAGAACCCGATCAGGACCCGAAGAACCCCGGAGGGCATATCGTCATCGTCGCGATCGCCGACGTGGCGCATTTCGTGCGGCCGGGAACCCGGCTCGACCGCGAAGCGCAGATCCGAGGCAACTCGGTCTATTTCCCCGACCGCGTCGTACCGATGCTGCCGGAAAAGATATCCAACGATCTCTGCTCGCTGCGCGAGGGAGAAGACCGCGCCTGTCTCGCGGTGCGGATGATCTACGATAAGCATGGCGACAAGCGTAGCCACACGTTTCTGCGCGCGCTGATGCGATCGGCGGCGAAACTCTCCTACAGCCAAGCCCAGGCGGCGTTCGACGGAAAACCGGACGAGAAGGCCGCGCCGCTCATGGAGGCGGCTTTAATGCCGCTGTGGAACGCCTATCTGGCGCTGCGGGCCGCGCGGGACCGGCGCGAGCCGCTCGATCTCGATCTGCCCGAGCGCAAGATCCGTCTGGACGACAAGGGACGGATCGCAGGAGTCTTCATTCCCGAGCGGCTGGAAGCGCACAAGCTCATCGAAGAGATGATGATACAGGCGAACGTCGCCGCGGCGGAGAGCCTGGAACACCGAAAGACGCCGCTCGTCTATCGCGTTCACGATGCGCCGTCGCGGGAGAAGCTGAAGTCGCTTCGCGATTTTCTCGAAACGCTGGACCTGCAGGTCCCACCGCACGGTACGCTGAAGCCCAGCGCCTTCAACAAGGTTCTGGCAGCGGCCAAGTCGCTGCCGGTTCCCGAACTCGTCAACGAGGTGATCCTGCGCTCGCAGGCGCAGGCGGAATATCATCCCGAGAACATCGGGCACTTCGGCTTGAACCTCGCGCGCTATGCCCACTTCACGTCTCCCATCCGCCGCTACGCCGATCTTCTCGTGCATCGCGCGCTCATTCGCGCGCTGAAGCTCGGCCCTGACGGTCTGACGGATGAGGAAATCCCGCGTCTGCCGGCCATCGCGCAGTCGATCTCGGAGGCCGAGCGGCGCGCCATGGCGGCCGAGCGGGAGACGATCGACCGGCTCGTCGCGCTGCATCTTGCGGACCGTATCGGCGCCGTCTTCCCGGCGCGGATCGGTGGCGTCACACGATCGGGCCTGTTTGTGCGGTTGAAGGAGACGGGGGCCGACGGTTTCGTTCCCATTTCGACACTGGGTCGCGACTTCTTCCATCACGTGGAAGAGGCGCATGCGCTCGTCGGGTCCCGGACCGGTGAAACATTCCGCCTCGGCGACGACGTCGAGGTCAAGCTGGTGGAGGCCATCCCCTCGGCGGGCGCGCTGCGTTTCGAAATGATGTCGCAGGGGCACCGGCATGTGCTCAAGCCGGTCAAGGGCCCGCGTGGCCGGCACATGATGCGGCAGCGGCGGCCGCGGCGTTGATGCCCCGGCAGCGTGGCGCTGCACCGCTTGACCGCGATCAGCTTTAACCGCAGAAACGCACGATGGAACAGATTTACAGCAATCAGCATGAGCCGGCCGAAGCCGATCGCCCGTGGCCCAAGGCGGTACTCAACGGCATCCGCTGCAAGTGCCCGGCGTGCGGGACGGGAGCGCTCTACGAGAGATATCTCAAGGTCGTCCCTGTCTGTGCCAGTTGCGGAGAGGAACTGCATCACCAGCGTGCCGACGACGCGCCGCCCTACTTCACCATGTTCATCGTGGGGCACATCATCATCGGCGGGCTTCTCGTTCTCGAGCAGGTTCTGGCGCCTCCGACGTGGGTGCACCTCGTCACCTGGCTGCCGCTGACGGTGGTTCTCAGCCTGTGGCTGCTGCCGAAGGTGAAGGGTGGCCTCATCGGGCTGCAGTGGGCGCTGCGCATGCATGGTTTCGGCGGACATTCCGACGAGCCCGATCCGGAACCGCAGCCGGTCTCCCGCGGGTGACCGCGCCGTCCGGAACCGTCTTCCGGGGACGGCCGCTCCTTGCCGCAACGCTGATCGTCGTCGACCGTAGCGGCCCCCTGCCGCGGATCCTGATGGGGCGGCGCAGGCCCGACGCGGTTTTTCTTCCCGACAAGTATGTGTTCCCCGGCGGTCGTCTGGAAGCGGCAGACGGCGACGTGGCGTTCGCAGGCTCGCTTTCGGAACACGAACGTGGATGCCTCCTTCGCGGCGTGCGCGATGCCGACCCGGAACGTGGGATGCGCGCGTTCGCGGCGGCTGCTCTGCGCGAGACGTTCGAGGAAACCGGCTATCTCGTGGCGATGGCCGGGGGCGAACCGGCGGCTCGCGTCGTAGACGACTGGGATCGTGTTCTGAGGTCGGGCCTGAAGCCCGATTTCTCGCAGATGAAATACATCGCCCGCGCGATTACCCCGCCCGGACGCCCGCGCCGCTACGATACCCGCTTCTTTCTTGCCGAGGCCTCCGCCATCCACGCGGTGCTGCCGAGGACGGACGGTGAACTGTCAGAAATCGGCTGGTTTGCCCTAGATCACCTCTCAGCCCACGACCTGCCGTCGATTACCCGTATGGTGCTCGAAGATCTGCGCGTGGCGCTGACGGACAGGCCCTTG